>JBDHHM010000197.1:0-4109 GCA_039589355.1 Gemmatimonadota bacterium
CGTGACGATGATGTCTAGGTCTTCCGGCGAGATCTTACCCTCGGCCAGCATGCTGTTCTTCAGCCACCGCATGAGCGAGGAGTGGTAGCGGTTGTTGTACATGACGAGCGGGAAATTGTGCACCTTGCCGGTCTGGATGAGCGTCAACGCCTCGAACAGCTCGTCCATCGTTCCGTAGCCCCCCGGGAAGATGACGAACCCCTCGGAGTAGCGGACGAACATCGTCTTGCGCACGAAGAAATAACGGAAGGTGAGGCTCAGGTCGACGTAGCGATTGATGTCCTGCTCGAAAGGCAACTCGATGCCGCCTTGCTGGGCACCCTTGTTGGCCGCCTCCATGATTCCGGGGCCCGCGCCGGTCATGATGGCGAAGCCGGCCTCGGCCAGCAGCCGACAGGTCTTGGTCGCAGCCTGGTAGTCGGGATCCTTGCGCGCGGTGCGCGCCGACCCGAAGATCGAAACCGCCGGGCCGACGCGCGCCAGCGTATCGAAGCCGTCGACGAACTCGCCCATGATCCGAAACACACGCCACGGGTCTCGGAGCGTTTCTTCGGGGATGGGCTCGAATCCATCGGGCAACCGCTCGACCTCGGGTGGCACAGCCTCCGCCACCTCGAAGTCCGCGACTCGGCGACTGAAGAGACGTTCGTCTTCGGTGGTAGGTCCGGGGCCACGCCGATCCACGTGCTTGACCTTCGCCTTCGGCCTCGGCCGTCTCTTCGTCGAGCTACCTTTCCTGCGTTTCTGCATCACACTCTAAGCTCCGTGCGTATCCTCCACGCCCTCCACAACCGTACCGGGAGGTGTGGGAAAGTTTTGTGGAAAACTCCGTAACGCGTTATGGGACATGGGTTTAGCTTGGGGAGAATCGCGCCCGCTGGACGCGAAAGGCGGCCGCGTTAGCACGGACCGCCCCGTCGTCCGCCTTGCGAAGCAAAGAGGCTACTAATCGCCACCCGGAGCCGGGTGGGGGCCCTGGGCTTTGAACTCTGGAGCGGCCGGCTTACCGGCAGGCTTCACCACCTTGGAGCCACCACTGTCCTCCATGTGGACCTGCCCGTTGAAGCGGGCACCCTCGTCCAGCTGGACACGGCGACTGCGCAGCTCGCCCTGGATGTCGCAAGTCGATTGAAGCTCGAGTCGACTGTCGGCCGCGATATTGCCGCTCACGCGACCGCTGACCACGGCATCCTGGGTGATGATGTCGCCGACCACTTCCCCGCTGCGGCCGACGACTACCGATTTACCGGCGCGGATCGTTCCCTCGACGCGGCCCTCGATGCGAATAGTGCCATCGGTCTCGCAGTCGCCGACGATGTTCATGCCGGGAGCGATGAGTGAGATCGCGGCATCTCCAGTATCACGCTCGATCTTGGCCATAGGCTTTTTCTGGTCCTCAGCGGTTTTCTTGTCACGTCCAATCATAGGGCAAACTCACGAACCTGATCCTGATCTTTGTTGTACCAGAGTGAATGGATCTATGGGCCGCCCGTCCTGCAGGATCTCGAAATGCAGGTGCGGCGCGGTCGAGCGCCCCGTGTTTCCAGACAGGGCGATCACCTGGTTCTGAAGTACCGTGTCTCCCGGAGCGACGAAGAGCCGGGACGCATGACCATACATCGATTCGTAGCCAGAGTTCCCGTGCTCGATCAAAACGAACAGTCCGTAGATCGAGTCGGCCCTCGCCTCGGCGACGACGCCGGCTCCGCTGGCGCGAATATAGGAGTGCTGCGCCACGGCGATGTCGATCCCCGGGTGCGTCCCGTCCTGGGCCGCCTCCAATGTCTGGGTCACGTAGCCAGCGGCGGCGAGCGGCCAGCTCGTTGGGATCTCGGGCGACAGGCCCGTGCCCGGAGATCCCTCGTCGGCCGTTCCCGGTTCCTCCGATGGCAGTATCTCGGGGGCCGCGCTCACCGCCAGGATGTCGCCTCCCAACATCGTGCGGATCTTGTCGTACTCCTCCTGGAGTTGAGCGAGGTTACCGGCCAACTCCTGGACCTTTGCGTTGTCCGCCTCGAGGTGCGCGATCTGCCGCTCGAGCTCGGGGATCCGTGCCGTCTGGGCGGCGAAGTACCACCAGCTACCTAGCAGCATCGCGAGTGCGAGCCCCGCCGCGGTGGCCAGAGCGGCGCCGATCCGCAGCCCCCGCGGCGTCAAACGAATGCTGCGCGTTCGCTCGGTATCACTGGGGACGAGGACGATCGTGTAGCCGCCGTCGTTCTCTTTCATATTCTCCTGCTCACACTATACCGCCGACGCCGACGATGACCTCGACGACACGCTCGAAGTCCTCGGCGTCGCGGAACGGGATCTCGATGCGACCGCGATTCGCCCCGTCCAGCTTCACCCGTACCGTCGTGCCCAGAGCCCGGGCCAGCGCCTGCTCCGCCTTCGCCGCGTAAGCGCCGGCCCGAGCATCGGTCGCCTTCGCTTTCGGTTTGCGAGCCTTGGTCGCTCGCCGCTGGCGGACCCGCTCCTCCACCTCGCGGACGGACAGGCCGTCTCGAGCCGCTGCCCGCGCCAGCTCGATTACACGATTCTCGTCGCTGAGCCCCAGCAGCGCTCGGGCGTGGCCCGCCGAGATGTCGCCGTCGGCCAACAGCTTGCGGACCCCCTCCGGGAGGCCCAGCAGGCGAATCGTGTTGGCGACCGTCGATCGATCGCGGCCTACCCGCCCCGCCACCTGCGCCTGCGTGAGGCCGAACTCCTCCACGAGCCGACGGTAGGCGTGCGCCTCGTCGAGGGGGCTGAGATCCTCGCGCTGCAAGTTCTCGATGAGCGCCAGGACAATCATCGTCCGATCATCGACATCACGAACCACGACAGGAACGTGATCCCAACCGAGCTCCTTCACCGCCCGGAAGCGACGCTCACCGGCGACCACCTCCCAACCACCATCCGCCACGGGCCGAACCAAGACCGGTTGGAGAAGTCCGTTCTCCTTGATCGAGGCGACTAGCTCCTCCAGCCCCTCGCGATCCATCGCCTGCCGCGGCTGAAACGGGTTCGGCCGCAGCTCCGTGGTCACGACCTGCTGTACCTCACCACGGCCTGGCGCATCTTCGGGCATATAGTCGCCCAGGAGCGCGCTGAGCCCCTTGCCGAGTCGCTTCTGCTGTTTTTTAGCCACTGCCGTTCCTGCTCATAAGTTCTTTTGCCAACGCAAGATAGCTCGCCGCTCCCGAAGAGAGAACGTCGTAGGTCAAGATGGGCTTCCCAAAGCTCGGCGCCTCCGCCAGCCTGATGTTCCGAGGGATCGAGGTCCGGAACACTTTCGGCCCGAAGTACTCGCGAGCTTCATCGGCGACCTGCCGGGAGAGGTTCAGCCGGTCGTTGAACATCGTCAAGAGGACGCCCTCGATCTGCAGGCTTGGGTTCAAGCCGCGCTGTACCAGGCGCACTGTGTTGAGGAGCTGGGTCAGCCCCTCGAGGGCGTAGTACTCGCACTGGATCGGAATCAACACCGTATCGGCAGCCGCCAGGGTGTTCACCGTGAGTAGCCCGAGGGACGGCGGCGAGTCGATGATGACGTACTCGTACCGATCCCTGAGTGGCTCCAGGGCCTGGCGCAAAAGCGTCTCGCGCCCCTGCCTGCCGGTCATGGCAACCTCGGCCCCCAGCAGGTCACGGTGCGAGGGGAGTAGGTCGAGGGCGGCAAAGTGCACTCCCCGGATGACGGTCTCCGCAGCGGCCAGCCCCTCCAGCAACACATCGTACATCGACCCGTTCAGCTCATCGCGATCGATCCCCAGTCCGCTGGTGGCGTTCCCCTGGGGATCCGCGTCGACAACTAGCGTGGAGCGTTCGGCGACGGCGAGGCAGGCGCCGAGGTTGATGGCGGTGGTCGTCTTTCCGACGCCACCTTTCTGATTGGCGATAGCTATGACTCTCGACATTGAACACCGGCCCGGACGGAGCGAGGCGGGGTGGGCTCAGGTCCGGACGAATTATACCGGAGATAAGCGGGCGAGGAAAGGGCGAATGTTTCACGTGAAACGGCTTCGCCGCGCGGCCACGACCGGTGGTGTAACCTTCGGGCCCGAGACCCCCACCTATGGGGTCATCGCGTTTCACGTGAAACGGGGCGTTGGGAGTGCGGGATTCGGGGA
>JBDHHM010000198.1:0-3909 GCA_039589355.1 Gemmatimonadota bacterium
TCTCGAGCCGCTCCTCTTCCTGCTCAAGTCCTGCCTCGATCACCTGTCGGACGCGCTCGCCGTGGAGGGGCTCTGCCTGCGCGGGCTCGAGCTCACCATCGCGACGGAGGACGGTCCGATCCAGGAGACGGTGCGGCCTGCCCGGCCGACCCGGCAGGTGGCGATGCTGCTCTCCCTCTGCAGGGGCGCACTCGACGGCCTGCAGGTCCCCGGCCGGGCGCTGGGGATCCGGGTCGAGGCGGAAGAGGTCGTCCCGGCGATGGCGGAGCAGGCGGATCTGTTCGAGCCGCCGCGCCCCGATCCCGACGCCCTGGCGACCGCGCTGGGCAAGTTGCAGGGGCGCTGGGGCCCGGACTCGGTCGTGCAGCCCGCCGCCGCCGATAGCCACCGGCCCGAGAAGCAGGGGCGCTGGGAGCCGGTGGACCTAATGACCGAGCTCGCCAGGCGCGCGGTGCTCGACGGCAACGGAAGCGCGTCGCTCCCCGCCGAAGCACCGGCCCTCGTCCTGCGCCTCTGGCCGCGCCCGCGACCGCTCGATGTCCACATCGAGAACGGCCAACTCGGGGCGCTGGTGGTGGACGGCGGCTGGCGCGCGGTCGAGCAACTCAAAGGTCCGGAACGTCTCTCCGGCGAGTGGTGGGAGGACCATTACCGGCGCGAGTACTACCGCGTGAGCACGATCGCCGGTGACTTACTCTGGGTGTTCTACGATCCGCGACGCCGCGGATGGTTCTGGCACGGCTGGTGGGATTGACAGCGGTTTTGACGGGGGCCGGTCCTTCAGGAGCAGGTGATGTGTGTGACTTCCGCCTTCTCGCCGGTTGTCAGGCTCGCATCGAAGACCAACAGATTGCCACACTGCTCCTCGGTCCATGTGACCGGCTGGGTTACGCGCGCAGCAACGACAGAATTCTCCACAAAGGGGCCACCCATACAGATGAAGATGTCGCCGGCCGGCGAGCAAGCCGATGCCCTGTACTCGATCGCCGTCTCCCCGTCCCAGTTCACAACGCGCGCCGCGAATGAGACCTGGAACGCCTGCGCATCGACCTTTTCGACCTCAAGGCTCATGGGCTGCGGATCCATCACAAAATCACGCGAGCACGCGATGATCCCCGTAACGACCAGTGAGACCATTGCCGAACGAATCGCCAAGTTCCGCATAGAGCGTAGGGTCCTGTGGTGTTGTTTGTAGGCAGGAGCGACGTTCCGCGACCGGTACGGCAAGCGAAATGCCAGGCTGCGTCATCTGGACGCAGCCCCAAGAGCGCCCGACGAGACGGAGCCTGGCGGAGCTGCAACTACCTGAGTGAGAACGGGTTCGCGAGCGTCAATGCTCGCGAAAGAGGGGTGCCAACACCAGTCCGCACAGCTACGCTGTCTAATAGACAAATCGACAGTGTTGAGCAGGTGCAACACTAGCCGTCTACTAGGAGGGGTATCTTCTCAACCAGCCGCAGCCCGATGAGTGATCTTCGCCGGCGAACCGTTGGCGGTGTAGCTTCCCGTCGGCTGCGATGAAGTAAACGCCCTGGCAAGGTTTGTCGGTACAGCTCTCTCCTCGTAGCAGCGCCACATCGGTGTACTCGTAGGAGCGATCGTCGTCGGCGGAGCGCTGCAGGGCGACAAAAAGCTCACCTCTGTCCTGAGCAGTAGAGGGGGGCGGACGGCTCACCGGCTCGCCCGCTCGCGGATCGCTGGGGTCCAGGCGTTCGACCGTGAAAGGGAGCTTTTGTCTACCGGAAGATTGTCTACCGGAAGATCTTACGCCTACGAAGTCGTAGCCGGCGTAGGAACTGTCGCGGACGATGATGAACGTATCTGCCATAGCCGTCCGGGTGCCCTGGCTGGCCCAGATCCCTTCGATGGGGTCCAGGTCCTGGCCCCGCTCATCGAAGTGACTCTCGAAGTTCGAGTATGTTGGCGCGAACTCGGTCCAGTAGCGCGGCGGCCCTGTCGACGCGCAGGCGAGGAGTCCTGCTGTGAGCAGGGTACAAACGGCGGCGAGGACCCGTGGAGCGATCATGCGGCGACCCTCCTTTCGCTCCAGGATTTTGATGCTGTTGAAGCCAGAGCAAGGTAGGCTCCCAGCTCGCTGGCGGCAATCGAAACCGAACGCCCCGGCCTCTGATGTCGTTACGCGCTAGGGTAGAGCTTGGTGAGCACGAACTCGCGATGCCCCAGAGCCTCGGCGCGGGTCAGCCTGCCGTTGACGGTGCGGGCGAACAGCTCCAAAAGACGGTCGCCGGCTTCGTCGAGCGTGATCTCGCGCCGCAACAGGCCGCTCACGTCGAGGTCGATGTGCTCGCTCATCGTCTTCGCGGTGAGCGGGTTGCCGGTCACCTTGACGACCGGCTCGATGGGGTTACCGACGATGTTGCCCTGGCCGGTGGGGAAGAGGTGGATGACCGCGCCGCCGGCGGCCATCAGAGTGACGCACTCCGCTGCGGCCGACGAACTATCCATGAAGTTGAGTCCCGGTACCCTCGGGGCTTCCGCCGGGCCGAGCACATCGACGACCGGCCCGACCCCGGTCTTCTCGATGTTGCCGAGCGCCTTCTCCTCGATCGTGCTCAGGCCGCCGCGGATGTTGCCCTGGGTCGGTTGCGAGCCCATGGGGTCGACGCCCTTCGAGACGATCGCCGACACATAGGCGTCGAATGTCTCCTGGAATTTGGCGCGCACTTCAGGACTCGCGCAGCGCTCGGCGATCAGGTCTTCGCCGCCCGTCAGTTCGGAGGTCTCGCCGAAGAACACCGTGCCGCCGACCTCGACCACCTTGTCGACGACGCGACCGACGGTGGGGCAGGACGCAAGGCCGGTCGTGGTGTCCGATTCGCCGCACTTGATGCTGACCCAGACGTCGCTCAGCGCGATCGGTTCGCGCCGCAGCTCCGAGGCGTTCTGCACGAACTGCTGCGCCACGTGCGCCGCCTTGCGAATGGTCTCCAGGTCGCCGAACCGCTCGATCGAGAAACCTTCGACCGGTTTGCCCGAGGCGCGGATGCCCTCGACCACGCGCTCGGTCCAGTTCGGCTCGATGCCGATGACGATGACTGAAGCGACGTTGGGGTTGGCACCGGTGCCGATCAGGGTGCGGAAGTGTAGCTCGAGATCCTCGCCGAACTGTAGGCGGCCGTAGGGATGTGGGATCGCCAGCGCATCGGGGATGAGCCGTGCCGTCCCTTCGGCGGCGGCGTTGGAGATGTCATCCACCGGCAGGACGACTACGTGGTTGCGAATCCCTGCGCGGCCGTTCTCGCGTCTATAGCCTGTCAGCTGCATCGTCGCCTCGCCCTCTATGTCAGCCCTAGAACGACCAGCGGGCCGAGCGGATGTTATGCACGTGTACGTAGTCGCCGGCCGCGACTGCTTCCCTGGCCAGGCCGATCGTCACCCGGTACTCGGTGACCTCGCCGCCCGTGGGGATGTCGTTCACGGCTATCTTGTGGCCTAGGGGAATGTCGCCGCGGGCGCTCAGGGTGATCGTCTCTTCCGTGTCCATGTAGACGCCCGTCACCTCTTCGCCGCGGCCGATGTCCTCGGTGACGACACCTACGTCGTCATCCTTGTTATGTATCAGGAACTTGTGCATAGACCGTCTCCGCTTCGGCGCGATCGTTGGACGTGAGCGGACAATCTGGCTGAATGGTCGGTCCAATGAAAGAGCCTAGACACGGTGCGTCGGCGCTAACCGTTATCATTTTCTGTTGCCTGGTCGAGCCGCCGAGCACATGATGGCCTTAGTGGCTGACCTCGATGAATCGTGAGGCGGAGATATGCGCACCGCGGTTGCGCTCACTTTGTTGCTGCTCGTGTCGGCAAGCGCCATCCCCGCGCAGACGGACGTAATCCCCACGCTCCCGACGGAAGCTCTTATCGATTCGGGTCCCCCCGAACCGATCCGCG
>JBDHHM010000199.1:0-3896 GCA_039589355.1 Gemmatimonadota bacterium
GCGCGGCGCCACTCGATCTCGACGATGATGTTGTCCAGCGGGTTGCACTGCCGGTAGGCCTGTCTGGCGACCTTATCGATCACGTCGTCGGTCGGCTTCTTCCCCACCGCGATCTTATCGAGCCCGCCGATAACGCGTGGCTTGGTGCCCAACGCGGCGACGACCAGCGAGATCGATCTCATCACGTCACCGTCGTCCAGCTCGACAGCCAGCGCGATGCTCAGTAGGGGGAAGTCCACCGACTTCCGTTCGCGCACCTTCGTATAAGTGGCGCGGAGCCTGGGCGACGGCAACGGTACGCGCACCCGCGTCAGCAGCTCGTGCCGCTCGAGCCTCTTGTTCCAGATCCCGTCGGCGGTGAAGAAGTCCTCCAGGAGCTGCGTGCGCCGGCCCTCCGTAGATGCAATGTCGATCTCGGCGCCGAGCGCCATGAGTACCGGCGGCGTGTCGGCGGAGTGAGCGGCCACGCACTTCGTGCCACCCTCGACCACGTGGCACACGTCGCCGTCTTTCTTCAGGCAGAACCCCAGTGCCTGCCGCCAGAAGTGCGTCTGGTTGTAGTAGGTGCAGCGTGTGTCGAGGCAGATGTTGCCGCCCAGCGTGCCCTGGTTGCGGATCATCGGGTGGGCGACGAGCGACGCGGCGTGCGCCAGCGACGGGAAGTGGCCGGTCACCAGCGAGTGGCTCGCCAGTGAGGTCAGGCTCTCGGCCGCGCCGATTACCAGGTCGCCGTTGCGCTCCTCGATCCCGTGGAGCTCGTCGATCCCCTTCAGCGCCACCAGATGACCCGGTGTGTACAGTCTGTGCTTCATGTTGGGCACCAGGTCGGTGCCGCCGGCGATCGGCATCACGTCGCCGGCATGCTCTTGCAATAGCTCGAGTGCCTCGTCGAGCTTTCTCGGCCGGTGGTAGACGTAAGGGTGTAGCCTCAACATAGGCTCGGCTCAATCTCCCGCGGCCGGCAGCGGCGTCCGGCCTGACTCCCGCTTCCACGGCGCCAGCGCCCCCGCCTTCTCGCGTTCGGCCCTCATGTGCAACGCCTTCCAGACCCGCGGCGGCGTGAAGGGCAGCCGGTCCATGCGGACGCCGACGGCGTCGTAGACGGCGTTGGCGATCGCCGGGATCGACGGGTGCAGCGGTCCCTCGCCGGCTTCCTTGGCTCCGTACGGTCCTTCCGGGTCCACCGACTCGACGATCAGCGATTCGAGCTCCGGTGTGTCGAGGCTGGTGGGGATCTTGTAGTCGAGCAGCGATGGCGCATTGTGCAGGCCGGTCTCCTTGAAGATGTGCTGCTCCATCACCGCCTCGGCGAAGCCCATGTAGGCCGAGCCCTCCATCTGGCCTTCGACCAGCACCGGGTTCAGCGCGCGGCCGCAGTCGTGGGCGACCCAGATCTTGCGGACGTCGACGGAACCGGTTTCGCGGTCGACTTCCAGCTCGGCCACGTGGGCGGTGAACGAGTAGGCCGGCGAAGAGCCGATCGTGCCGCCGCGGTACTCGCCGTGGATGTCCTTCGGCGTGTTGTAGGAGCCGGTGGAGCCCAACGCGCCGAACTTCGCCTCCGCCAGGTTGAACGCCTCGCTGATAGGCATCCTCCGACCGGTGTCCTTCACGTCGAACGCCCAGCCGCCCGCCAGCGCCACCTGCCTGGGCTTGCATTCCCAGCTTTCGGCTACCGCCCGTTTCACCTGCTGCTTGATCTTGCCCGCGGCATCGATGCAGGCGTTGCCGCACATGAGTGTGACGCGCGACGAGTAGGCGCCCAGGTCCACCGGTGTGAAGTCGGTGTCGGCCGCGAGGATGCGCACGTAGTCGAGGGGCACGCCCAACTCCTCGGATACTATGTAGGCGAGCATCGAGTCGGAGCCTTGCCCGATCTCCGAGGCGCCGCAGAAAACAGCCACCCGGCCCGAGCGGTCGACCTGGAGTTGAACCGCCGACTGTGGCATCTCGTTGGGATAGATCGGATAGTTGGTGCCCGAGATGTAGCACGAGCCGGCGACGCCGACGCCGCGACCGTAGGGCAGCTGCCGGTACTTATTACTCCAATCGGACGCGCGCTCGACCGCGTCCAGGCACTCGAGAAAGCCGTTCGACTTGACGCGGAACTCGTTTATCGTGCGCGTGTCCGACCCGAGGAAGTTGCGCCGTCTCAACTCGATCGGATCGATGTCGAGCGCCTCGGCCAGCCTGTCGAGCTGGACCTCGATGGCGAAGCGGGGCTGCACCGAGCCGTGACCACGCTTCGGCCCGCAGCACGGCTTGTTCGTGTAGACACGGGTCGAGTCGAATCGATACGACTCCATGGTGTAGGGCGCCGTGATCAACTGACCCGAATAGTAAGTCGTGACGAGCCCGAAGGACTCGTAACTGCCGCCGTCGAGAATCGTGCTCGCGTCCACCGCCTGGATGTGGCCGTTCTTGTCGGCGCCGGTCCTGTACCGCATCAGCATCGGGTGGCGGCCGCGATGCGCGTAGAAGACCTCCTCCCGGGTGTAGAGGATCTTGACCGGTCGGCCGGTGATCATGGCCAGCTTCGCCACGCAGAACTCGAGGTCGAACGGCTCAGATTTGCCGCCGAAGGCGCCGCCGATCGGTGGCTGGATGACCCGTACCTTCGCGACATCCAGATCGAGTACACGTGCCAGCTCGCGGTGCAGATAGTGGGGAACCTGAGTGGTCGACCAGACGGTGAGCTTACCCGACGTGTCGAAGTAGCCGATGGCGCAGTGCGGCTCGATGGCCGTATGTGTCGTCCCCTCGAAGTAGTACTCGGCTTCTGCGATGACCTCGGAGCCTTCCAGCAGTCTATCCACTTCGCCGAACTCGAGCCGGACGTGCTTGGAGATGTTGCCATTCGCGTCCGGCTTCTTCGGTTCGTGGATCGGCATCTCCGGATGCGCCAGCGCATCCTCGGGGTCGAGGAAGTGGGGAAGCGCCTCGTACTCGACCTCGATCAGGTCGAGAGCCTCGTTCGCCGACTCCTCGTCAACGGCAGCGACCGCCGCCACGCCGTCACCGACGTAGCGCACCTTGTCGATGCAGAGCGCGTGTTCGTCCCGCGCCCAGGGCAGGATCCCATAAGCCACCGGCATGTCACTGCCCGTGACGATCCCGTGTACGCCGTCCAGCTCCAGTGCCTTCGAGACTTCGATCCCGCGGATGCGGGCGTGGGGATGCGGACTGCGCAGGATCTTGGCGTGTAGCATCCCGGGCAGCGAGATGTCGTCGGTGAAGATTGCCCGGCCGGAAGACTTGGCCAGTCCGTCGGTACGACGCAGCCGGCGTCCGATCACCTGGAACTCGCGTTCCACTGCGGCCCGCAGTTCCTCCTCGCTCGCCGCGCTCTCGATCTGCTTCGCGCGAAAGTCCTCGAGCTTCACGTGTCCAACAGCTCCGCCGGCGACCGTTCTTCACGCGACGCCTGCGCCGCCAGCTCGATCGCCTCGTAGATCTTCGTGTAACCCGTGCAGCGGCACAGATTGCCCGCCAGCGCTTCGCGGATCTCCAGGCGCGTCGGGCTCCGGTTCTCGGCGAGCAGCGCTGCTGCGGACATCAGGATGCCCGATGTGCAGAACCCGCACTGCGCGCCGCCCGTCAGGTCGAGAGCGTCCTGCAGCGGGTGGGGAGCGTCGGGCGCGGCAAGACCTTCGATGGTCGTCACCTCTTTGCCGATCGCTTCCTGAACCGGGAGAATGCACGAGAGGGTGGGGACTCCGTCCAGCAGAACGGTGCAGGCGCCGCAGTCACCCTTGTCACAGCCCTGCTTCGGGCCGGTAAGTCTGAGCACGTAGCGCAGCGCATCGAGCAGCGTGTAGTGGCTCGGGACGCCGAGGTCGTGCCTGTCTCCGTTGACGGTGAGTCTGATGGCCTCGATCAACAGCTCCCCCGGAAGG
>JBDHHM010000200.1:0-3894 GCA_039589355.1 Gemmatimonadota bacterium
GCGGAAACCTGGAGTAACGCTATCAGCGCCAGAATCATCGTGCTTCAACCGTTTCTAGCGTGGGTGCGCGCCGCGCGACACGCTCCTTGAGCGAGTCCAGGAGCACGTACACGACGGGCACTAGGTACAAAGTCAGAACCGAGGAGAAGACCAGCCCACCGACGATGGCGTAGCCCAGCGGCCGGCGGCTGGCGGAACCGGCGCCCAGCCCCAGCGCGATGGGCATGGCACCGAATACGGTCGCCGTAGCCGTCATCAGAATCGGGCGCAGACGGATGCGGCCCGACTCGAGCATCGCCTCCGCCGTCCCCATCCCCTTGGCCCTAAGCTGATTGGCGTACTCGACCAGCAGGATCGAGTTCTTACTCACCAGGCCGATCAGCAGGATCATCCCGATCTGACTGTAGAGATTGAGCGTCGAGCCGGCCAGCAGCAGCGCTAGAAGCGCACCGGTCACGGCCAAGGGCACTGACAGCAGCACGGTGAACGGGTGGATCAACGACTCGAACTGCGCCGCCAGCACCATGTAGACGACCACGAGAGCCAGGACGAAAGCGAAGTACAGCGCGTTACCGCTCTCCTCCAGCTCGCGCGACTCGCCGGCAAGTGCCACGCTACTACCCGGCGGCAGAACCTCGGCCGCCGCCACGGCCAACGAATCAAGGGCGGCGCCCAACGTGAATCCGGGCGCCAGGTTGCCCGACATAGTGAACGAACGAACCCGACTGAAGTGGTTCAGCTGACGCGGGCCGACGCCCTCCTCGACGCGGGTCACCGCGTCCAGCTTCACCAGGGCGCCTTCGCGGCCGCGCACGTGGAGCCCTGCCATCTGGCCTGGTGTGGCTCGGTCCTGCGGCTCGAGCTGGACCATGACGTCGTACAGCTTGTTGGCGCGAGTGAAAGTGCTGACCCGTCGACCACCCAACAACGTCTGTAGCGTCGACGAAACATCGCGGATCTCAACACCCAGGTCCTCGGCCCGGTCGCGATCGTAGCTGACCGTCAGCTCCGGCTTGTTGACTCGGAGGTTCGTATCGATATTGACCAGTCCGTTGATCCCTCGGGCACGCCCTACGAATCTGTCCATCCCCGCGCCCAGCGAGTCGAAGTCGGGGTGGCGGACGACGAACTGGACCGGACTGCCGAAGCCGAAGGCCGGCGGGTTGTTGGCAAAGGCGAAGACGCCGGGTATCGCGAAGAACTGCGGCTGCACTTCGCCAATGACCTCCTGAACCGAGCGCTCCCTCACCGACCAATCGGTAAGTCGTATGAAGATCATGCCGCTGTTCACACCACCGAAGAAGCCGACCCCGCTGAAGTACGCTTCGACGTCCTCCGTCCGCCCGAGTATCTCCTCCAGCCGGCGCTGGTAGCCATCCGTGTAGGCCAGCGTCGCGCCTTCGGGAGCGATGGTGAAGGCAATGAAGAAGCCGCGATCCTCGGGCGGCACGAACTCGCGCTCCAGCGCCCGGAATACGACGACCGCCAGTAGCACGGTCGCGACGGCACCGCCGACGATCCACCCGCGGTGCTTCAGCGCCCAGCCGAGGGTGCGCGCGTATCCGCTGGCGAGCCCGACGACACCTTTCTCGAAGGCCATAAACACGTGGCCGTGACTCTTCGGCACCCGGAGTATCTTGGCCGAGGCCATCGCGGTGAGCGTCAGCGCGACGAAACTCGAGATAACCACGGCTCCCGCCATGGCGATGCCGAACTCGTTGAACAGCCGGCCGGTCGTGCCTCTCAAGAAGGCCAGCGGCGAAAACACTGCCACCAGGGCAACCGTAGTAGCGATCACCGCGAACGCTATCTCACGGGTCCCCTTGATCGCCGCGGTCTCCGGATCCTCGCCCAGTTCTTCCTGATGGCGGTAGGCGTTTTCCATCACGATGATCGCGTCATCCACGACGATCCCGATGGACAGGATCAGCGCCAGCAGCGTCAGGTTATTGATCGTGAAGCCGAGAAAGTACAGCAGCCCGAACGCGGCGACGATCGATGTCGGGATCGCCAGCGCCGGGATGATCGTCGCCTTCAGGTTGCGCAGAGCAACGAAGATAATGAGCACCACCAGGCCGGCGGCGATGAGCAGCGTTTCCTGAGCCTCCTGGATCGAACGGCGCACGAAGACCGCACCGTCGAAGGCGGTCTCGAGCTCGACGCCCGGCGGAAGTGCCGCATTGATCGCTGGCAGCTCACCGCGAATCCTGTCCGAGACCTGAATCAGGTTCGCCTTCGACTGCCGGACGACTCCGATCGCCACAGCCGACGTGCCCTTGTAGCGCAGCGAGCTCCGCTCGTTCTCGGGCCCCAGCTCGACGCGCGCCAAGTCGCGCAGCTTGACCAGCTGGCCGCCCTGGTTTGCCACCGTCAGATTCGAGAACTCGTCCGGCGTCTTGAGCTCACCGAGCGAACGGACCGTGAACTCGCGCCTCTCCGATTCGATGCGACCGGCCGGGATCTCCACGTTGCGGCTGCGGATCGCCGACTCTACGTCCTGGACGGTGAGTCCGCGGGCCGAGAGTTCCGCCGGATCCAGCCAGATACGCATCGAGTAGCGCCGCTCGCCGAGGATCTGGGCGCTGCCGACGCCCGGCAACGATTGCAGGCGTGACTTCACCTCGCGATCGGCGATGTCCGAGAGCTGCAGCAGGTCGTAGTTCGCTCCGGAGAGCGAGAGATAGAAGAAGGCCTGCGCGTCGGCGTCCTGCTTGGTGACGACCGGCTCCTCGATCTCCTGGGGCAACCGCCCGCGCACACGTGCCACGTTGTCACGCACGTCCTGTGCGGACGCCTCTATCTCCCGATCGAGCGTGAACTCCAGCGTGATGTTGCTCACCTGCTCCGCGCTCGAGCTGGTCAGCGTGCGCAGGCCGGGGATGGTGCTCAGCTCTTCCTCTAGGATGTCGGTGACCGTCGACTCCATCACCCGGGGGTTGGCACCCCGCAGGACGGTCGTGACCGAGACGATCGGGGCGTCGACGTCAGGGAACTCCCGCACGGGCAGGCGGAAGTAGCCGATCCCCCCGAAGAGGATCAGTGCGAGACTCATCATCGAGGCCAGTACGGGCCGTCGAATGGCGGTGTCCGAGAGTTTCAAGTGAGCCTCGTTGGGTTGAAGGGTCTCGACCCACTAACGCTGGGCGCCGGTCCCGGTTTCAAGCTTCAGCAGGCCCCGCCGCCCTGCCCTTCCGGCCCCGGAGCGAGCGCGCCCGCGGCGGCCCGGCCAACGCCGTACCTGTTGAGAGTTTACAAAGATGCAAGGTTCGGCGCCGCGGGGAACCCCCGCCCGAGGGCCCCATCGTTGCGCGGAGGGCACCGGCGTGCGACGATGGAGGCGAGGAGGAGGCATGGTTGTTGACCGGGTAAGGCTGGACAAGTGGCTGTGGGCTGCACGCTTCTTCAAGACGCGCTCGCTCGCCGCGAAGGCCATCAGCGGCGGCAAAGTGCAGGTGAACGGCCGACGCGCCAAGCGCGCCTCCAACCTGCACGTCGGCGACAGGGTGCGCGTACGCAAGAGGCCCCACGAGTACCAGCTGGTCGTGCGGCGACTGTCGGAGCGGCGCGGGCCGGCCAGCGAGGCGGCGACCCTCTACGAGGAGACACCCGAGAGCATCCAGGCGCGTGAGAGTCTCAAAGCACAGAGAAAGGCTGCGCCCCAATACTTGTTCCGCGAGGGTGGCAGGCCGAGCAAGAAGGAGAGGCGACAGCTGGACCGATTGAAGCGTAGTCGCGAGGACTGACCTGCGGTAAGAAGGGCAAAGAAATGGGGCCGGTTCGACCCGGCCCCATCACATTGCGGAGTTAGTGGTAGGGTTTCAAGTGGGATAACTGTCCAGTGCCACCTGGACAGGAAGGAAATCTATTTTGAGTCCTGTAATCACGTTTCCTCTT
>JBDHHM010000201.1:0-4180 GCA_039589355.1 Gemmatimonadota bacterium
CCGGCACCCCGCGTCGTCCTGCCCCGATGACTCGGTACAGTAGGTGGTCTGTATCTCCATCGACGCTCCCGATGCTGAGGGTTGGTTGGGCACCTACCTGCCATGGAGTCGTCCATGTTCCTCGCAGGTTCTCCACGATGCGTACACCCGCTCTGTCTCGTGCCGTGCTCGCGTTCTGCTGCACGGCGGGGTTCTCGCATCCCGAGGCTGCCCACGGCAGCAGGGCCAGCAAAGGCAACGCCAAAGGCATGTTCATCGATCACTCCTTGGTTCGTCTCGACGGCAGGCGCGCCAGTCACCGACATCCTCTCGCCACGGTCGGCTCGCCTCCTGACCCCGGTCCGTTGCCGGTGGGTCGCCAGCGTCTGGTCGCGTCCCGGTCTTGCAGGGTAAGGACTTCTCAATGTGTTAGACGTAGAGCGTGGCGGTAAGGATGGACCTCCAGCCTCGAGGAGCAGAATACGCGACCGGGTTCCCGGACCTGCCCAAGCGATCCCGAATTCTGAATATATCGGTTCGCTGTCAATGGGGAAAGTCGCCTTTGCCGCTCCCTCCGCCAGCGTTTTCTCCTGAGATTCGTTTTGAGCTCGAGCCTCCACCGTCGAAACCAGCGCGAAACCCGAAGTCCCGACTCCGAAACCCCTCGTAGGATAAGGGGTTTCGTCGTTTCTGCTCGACTTCATGGAACCCGTGAGTGACCCGACTCGTTAGCCGATGGGAGGACACGGTCCATCGCAAAGGCGCTCATCAAGCATTCAGGCGCTCGCATGACCCTGCCGGGTCTGGCGCTAGCCTTGGTGCGGTTTGCATCGCACTTCTCGCGTCCGAGGAACGGGCCAAGACCGGCTTCGGAACGCGACGAGTAGAAGACACAACAGACGACTGAACAGGAGGACCAAATGGCTACACAGGAGACGTACAACGACATTCTGCCGAACCCGGGGTTCGATGTCGAGCGGGGAAGAACCGCCGTCGTGATTACGGACCCGCAGAAGGATTTCCTCTCGGAGGACGGTGTGGTGTGGGGTGTGGTCGGGCCGAGCGTCAAGGCGAACAATACCGTGGAGAATCTGCGGAAGCTTCTGACAGCCGCGCACGAGGCCAAGATCCCCGTCTTCATCTCGCCCCACTATTACTACCCCCACGACCACCAGTGGGATTTCGGTGGCGCGTTGGAGAAGATGATGCACGCGGTCGGGATGTTCGACCGACAGGGCGCGCTGACGACCGATGGCTTCGACGGGTCCGGAGCCGACTGGCACGAACCGCTCAGGCCGCTGATCGACCGTGAGGACGTCGTCATCGCGAGCCCCCACAAGGTGTACGGGCCCGAATCGAACGATCTCGTGCTCCAGCTTCGCAAGCGTGGGATCGACAAAGTAATTCTGGCCGGCATGTCGGCGAATCTTTGCGTGGAAGCGCATCTGCGCGAGCTGACCGAGCAGGGGTTCGAGGTCTCCGTCGTCAAGGACGCCACGGCGGGTGCCCAGCTTCCGGGCGGCGACTTCTATCAGGCGGCACTGCTCAACTTCCGAATGATCGCGAGCGCCGTGCTGACGACCGATGAAACCATCGGCGCGATCGAACAGGCGTAGCCAGCCGCCAGGGTCGGCGAACCTTGCCGGTAGCGATGGCCTGGTTCGGCTGCTGCTGAAGTCGACCGGCGAAGGGATCTACGGAATCGACCTCGAGGGTAAGTGCACGTTCGCGAACCCGGCGTGCCTGAGGTTGCTCGGTTTCGAGAGCGATACCGAGCTACTCGGACGGAACATGCACCAGCTGGTGCACCACACGCGCCCGGGTGGGGAGCCGTACCCCGAGCAGGAGTGCCGCATCTACCGGGCATTCCGGGAGGGTAAGGGTACGCACGTCGACGATGAGGTGATGTGGCGCGCCGACGGTTCCAGTTTCCCGACCGAGTACTGGTCGTACCCGATGGAGCGCGACGGTAAGCTGGTGGGGTGCGTGTTGACGTTCGTGGACATTAGCGAACGGCGCCGCCAGGAGCAGCTGCTCGCCGAGCAGGCCGCTTCCCTCGCCGAGGTGGCACGCTTCCCGGAGATGAACCCCGGGCCGGTCCTGCGCGTCGACCTGGAGGGTATCGTATTGATGGACAACCCGGCCGCCCGCGACGTGTTCGGGCAGGAGCTTCTGGGTCAATGCTGGCGCGAGGTGTGCCCCGGCATCGATGAAGCGGCCTGGAGCGATGTTCTCGAGGCAAGGGAAGCCGTCGGTCTAGAGCGATGCATCAGCGGCAGGGATTACCTGTTTACCCACCGCCGCGATTTCGAGGCTGATCTCGTATTCGTGTTCGGCGCCGACGTCACCGAACAGAAACAAGCGGAACAGGCACTCCGCCAGGCGGACGAGCTGGTTCGGCTGCTGCTGAACTCCACCGGCGAAGGGATCTACGGGGTCGATCTCCAGGGGAACTGCACGTTCGCGAACCCGGCCTGCGCGAAGCTCCTCGGCTTCGAAAGCGTCGATCGGCTGCTCGGCAAGCAGATGCACGAGCTGGTGCACCACACCCGACCGAACGGCGAGCCCTATCCGGTCGAGGAGTGCCAAATATACAGGGCGTTCCGCGAGCACCGGGGAACGCACGTCGACGACGAAGTGATGTTCTGCTCGGACGGAAAGCCCTTCCCGGCAGAGTACTGGTCCTACCCGGTGGAGCGCGACGGCGCGCTGGTGGGATGCGTGGTCACCTTCGTCGACATCACCGAACGCCGCCGCGTCGAGGAGGAGATGCGACAGACCGAGAAGATGGCGGCGCTCGGCAAGCTCTCGGCGGGTCTGGCGCACGAGCTCAACAATCCGGCGGCTGCGGCTCAGCGGGCATCCGGCCAGCTGGCGGTTGGACTCGACGAACTGGAGGCCGCGACGGTGGAGTTGACGCGGGCCAGCATCGCGCCTGGCGCCTGGGACGCCGTCATCGAGTGGGCCCGCGAGTTCCGGGAGCGCGCAAACGGATCGTCCGGCCTCTCAGCCCTCGAAGCGAGTGACCGTGAGGAAGAGCTGATTGGCTGGCTGGAGGCGCATGACGTCGAAGACGCCTGGACAATGGCATCGACGCTCGTGAACGCCGGGGTCCGCAAGGATGACCTCGACGCCATCGCCGCCGGACTACCGACCGCCCCACTCGGAGCCGTGGTACTGTGGCTCTGCCGCTCCATCACGGTCCAGGACCTCGCCGGGGTCGTCGCCCGCAGCACGAAGAGCATCTCCGATCTGGTCAACGTGGTGAAGTCCTACTCGTACATGGACCAGGCGCCGTTGCAATACGTCGATGTCCACGCCGGGCTCGAGGACACGCTCACGATCCTGGGGCACAAGTTGAAGCGAGGTATCGATGTCGTGAGGCGATACGATCGAGATCTTCCGCAGGTTCAGGTTCAGGGGAGCGAGCTGAATCAGGTGTGGACGAACCTGATCGACAACGCCATCGGCGCCATGGGCGAGCGGGGCACCATCACGATCAGAACGGTTCGAGACGATGAGCACTTGATGGTCGAGATCGCCGACGACGGTCCGGGCATACCGGAGAAGATACGACCCCGCATCTTCGATCCCTTCTTCACCACCAAAGGTGTGGGCGAAGGGACGGGTCTCGGTCTGGACGTGGCACGCCGCATAGTCACTGCGCGCTGCGGCGGCCAGATCGATTTCAGCTCCCGGCCGGGCGAGACGGTCTTTCGGGTTCGCCTCCCGGTGCAGAACGAGTGCGCTCCGGAGAGCGGCAATCTTGAGAATGGTGAGGAGTAGAGAGATGGCCAAACCAATGATCCTGACGCTCGACGATGACGTCAACGTGCTGCGCGCGGTGGAACGCGATATCAGGAACGAATACGGGTCGGAGTTTCGGATCGCGCGCGCCGACTCGGGCGACGCGGCGTTGCAGCTGCTCCGGGAGCTCAAGAGCCGGGGCGATCCGTCGGCGCTCTTCCTGGTCGACCAGCGGATGCCCGGAATGACGGGTGTCGAGTTCCTGGAAAGAGCGGTCGATCTCTATCCCGATGCCAAGCGGGTTCTGCTCACCGCCTACGCGGACACCGACGCGGCAATAAAGGCGATCAACGACGTCCAGATCGACTACTACCTCCTCAAGCCGTGGGACCCGCCGGAAGAGAAGCTCTACCCGGTGCTCACCGACCTGCTCGACGACTGGCGGTCGGCCTAC
>JBDHHM010000202.1:0-3789 GCA_039589355.1 Gemmatimonadota bacterium
GAGCGCAGCCGTCGGGCCAGGGATCGGATCGAGGGCGTCGTCGAAGACTACCGTGACCGCTGGCTGGAGCGGGAGGCCCGCGACCTGCAAGTGAGCCGGGAGGAGCTCGAGGGTTTCTACATCGACAGAAACAACGTCGCCACCGAGAGACAGGTTGGCGCGTTTCTGCTCTCGCTGATGGTTCCGCTCTTCGTGGTCATCATGGTGGCGCTGGGCTGTTTCGTGCCAGCCATCGACACGACCGCCGGCGAGCGAGAGCGATCGACCTGGGAAACGCTGATGAGCGTGTCGGCGTCGCGGATGAGTGTGGTGACCTCCAAGTACTTGTACGTGGCGACTCTCGGTTTGGCAGCCGGGATGTTGAACGTGAGCGCGATGGTGGTCTCGATCGGCGCAGTGCTGAGGCCGCTGGCCGGCGAAGTGGGAGACGAGCTTCAGTTCAGCATTCCCGCGCTCGCTGTTCCCGTGTTGCTCATCGGCGCCCTCGCCCTCGCACTCTTCTTCGCCGCCGCGATGATGCTCCTCGCCTCGTTCGCCCGAAAATTCAAGGACGGGCAGGCGATGATCACTCCGGTCTATTGGCTGGCGTTGATCCCGTTGTTCCTGACCGGCGCACCCGAGCTTCACCTGACCCCGACATTAGCGGCGCTCCCCATCGCGAACGTGGCGGTCATGATGAGGGACGCCATCAACGGCCAGTTCGACTGGACACTGATCGGCCTCACGTTGCTCGTACAGATTATCGTCGTGGTTCTCACCCTCTGGCTCGCCAGGTCGGTGTTGAAGTTCGAGGATTATCTGCTCGGCTCCTTTGACGGGAGCTTCTGGAGGTTCATCAAGCAAAGGCTGGTCGCGCGCCGCACGAGGCGTGTTCTGCCTGTGGAGTGAGATATGACGGAGGCTACGGTCACGGTTCGCGGGTTGGCCAAGACGTTCTACGACGAAGCGCGGGGCGAGGTGAAGGCTGTGGACGGCATCGACTTCGATTGCCGGCCCGGCGAAATATTCGGCTTGCTGGGAGCCAACGGCGCCGGGAAGACCACGACGCTGCGCATGCTCGCGACAATCCTGCGGCCGACGGCGGGTGTGGCGCGGCTCATGGGTCGCGACGTAGTGGAGGAGCCGGCTGCCGTTCGGCGCACTCTAGGATTCTACTCGGCCACCACGGCCCTCTACCCGAGGCTCACCGCTCGCGAGACGCTCGAGTTCTTCGCGCGGGTCAACCTGTACCCGGAAGACCAGGTCGATGGGCGGGTCGACTTTCTGGTGGACCGGTTCGGGATCGGTGAGTACGTCGGCGCCCGGGTCGAGAAACTGTCCACAGGAATGAAGCAGAAAGTCTCGATCGCTCGGACCGTGGCTCACGACCCACCGATTCTGATCTTCGACGAGCCCACTGTCGGCCTGGATGTGATCAATGCCTTGGAGATGGCCCGGGTGA
The DNA here is from genome assembly GCA_039589355.1 of Gemmatimonadota bacterium. GTDB lineage: Bacteria > Gemmatimonadota > Gemmatimonadetes > Palauibacterales > KS3-K002. Next base: position 1,442 of record JBDHHM010000202.1, read on the forward strand.
TTCGCGAAATCCGCGACGAGGGGAAGACGATCATCTTTTCCACTCACATCATGAGCGAGGCGGAAAAGCTGTGTGACCGCATCGCGATCATCCACAACGGAAGAATTCTGGCCTCCGACACGCTCGAGGGCATGCGGGGTGCCACGGGCCGGCACTATCTGGAGGACATCTTCGTGCACTACGTGGGCGGCGTGGAGGAGATGCCGGGCTTCATCCGCGAGAGCGGGAGTTCACCGAAGTGAGGGAGACGCGGGGCTCGAACGCGGTGGCTCCCGACCGCGAGAACGGCTCACGCCGCCGGCGCGTCCTGGCCACGCTGTTTGGTCTGGAGATCAAGCTACTGCTGCGCGACAAGCGCACCATCTTCATCGCCGTGCTCCTTCCGCTGGCTATCTACCCCGCCTTCATCCTGATCATGCGGGCTGTGAGCAGAGTCGGCCAAGAGAGGCTGGGCGCGGCCAGCTACGAATTCGCGATCACGGGCTCGGAGGTTGAGCTCGCACGCTCTCTGGTACACGAAGCGTTGGCGCTCTCGGCGGCGGAAGACGATTCGGCAGAGGCGCCGGCCAATTTCATCGAGCAGGTGGTCGATGCCCCCGACTCGCTGCTGAGGGCCGGGGAACTGCAGCTCGTGGTCGAGGGGATGAGCCGCGAGGGTTACCGCGAGGAGCGCGAGCGCGAGACCGAGGGTGACACGGCCGTCGTGCGCCGGCTCGAGGAGCTTGCCGATGTGCCCGTCATCCGGTTGAGGTTCCGGAACAACAGCGAGCTGTCGGTAACGGCGGCGCAGCGCATGAGCGAGCGCCTGCGCCGACTGCGTGTCCGGCGTCGCGACCGGCTGCTGCGCGAGAGCGGTTTCCCACTGGATTCGGAGGAGCTGGGCAAGCTGGAGCTCAATAACGTCGCGCCGGCGGAGAAGGAGGCAGGCGCGCTCCTCGGACTCTTCCTCACACCACTCCTGGTCCTTCTCGTGCTGACCGGCGGCTCCGTCGTCGCTGCGGATGCGATATCTGGGGAGAAAGAGCGGGGTACGATCGAGACGTTGCTGACCACAGCGGCTCGCCGGGGCGAGGTAGTGGCGGCGAAGCAGCTCGCTATCATCGCTGTGGGCATGGCGATCACGCTGATCAACGTTGCCAACCTTCTCGTCTATGTGGTGCTCGGTGTGTTCGAGCTGCCTGAGCGGTTCGCGGTGAGCGTCGAGCCCGCCGCCTTGGTCGTTGTCTTGCTGCTGTTTCTGCCCCTGGCAGCCGTAGTGTCAGCCGCGCTTTTGGCGCTCTCCGGGTACGCGAAGACCTATCGGGAGTACCAGATCTATTTCTTCCCGGCGCTGCTCCTCTTCATGTTTCCGGCCGCGGCGGCGGTGCTTCCGGGGATCGAGTTGCGGTCGGCGATCGTGCTGGCTCCGGTGGCCAACGTGAGTGTTGCGGTGAAGGAGGTGCTGGTCGGGGAGTTCGACTGGCTATTCCTCGGGTTGACCTTCGCTGTGACGACTGCCGCGGCGATCTATACCTCGAGGCTTACAGCCCGGGCCTTGTCGGTGGAGCGATTGATCACAGCGGCGGAAATCGATGAGGCGGAATTCGTCGGTGGGCCGGCGCTCTTCCCGAAGCGGGTCCTGCGCTGGTTCGGACTTCTCTGGGTCACCCTGTTTGTCTCTTCCCTCTGGTTCGGGGGCGAGCTGGGGGTGCGGGCGCAGGTGGTCCTGAACGTCGTGGGGATCTTTTTCGGCGGGTCCCTGCTGATCATGTGGCGCTACCGCCTCGATCCCCGCGAAGCGCTGTCGCTGCGGCCCGTGAAATTCCCCGTCTGGATCGCCGTGCTGATCGGGGCGCCGTCCGCCTACGTGGTGGGCGTCGGTGTGGCCCAGCTGGCGGATCTGATCCTGCCGGTGCCGGAGCGCATGCTGGAATCGTTCGGCGAGTACTTACTCGCTCCCGACCTGGCCCTCTGGCAGATCATCCTCTTCTTCGCCGTGCTACCGGGGGTATTCGAGGAGATCGCCTTTCGCGGCGTGCTATTGCACGGGCTGCGCGTGCGGCTGCGCCCGGTCGCTCTCTGTCTGGTGACCGGAGCGATCTTCGGCTTCTTCCACATCGACCTGTTCCGCATTCTGCCGACGGCGTTCCTCGGTGTCGTGATGGGAGCCGTCGTCCTTATCAGCGGCTCGATATTCCCCGCCATGCTCTGGCATACGCTGCACAACTCGGTGGCGCTGGTGCCGGCCTACTTCGCGGTGACGATCGAATACCTTCCGCTCTGGAGCTTCGGGTTGGGCCTGCTGGGGCTGGCGCTGGCGTTCTGGATCCTCTGGCGCCATCGCTCGCCGGGCTAGGCGCCGCGCTTGC
>JBDHHM010000203.1:0-3773 GCA_039589355.1 Gemmatimonadota bacterium
CCGATCTCGTTCAGGAACATATTGCCGCCCGAGTCGCGGCCGCGCCGCCGGTCGGTGCGTGTGAGGACCAACCGGTCCTTCGTCCGGGTCATCCCGACGTACAGCAGCCGGCGAGCTTCCTCGGTCTCGTCCTTGCGGTTCTGCACCGCGGCGTAGTAGCCGGGCAGCTGATAGTCCTCGACGCCCACGATATATACGCGCGAGAATTCCAGCCCCTTCGTGGAGTGGAGTGTGAGAAGGTTCACCCGGTGGGGGTCCGCCTCCACGCCTTCCGATGTGGAGAGCGCGACGCGCTCCAATAGGCGCTGGATGCTCTCCTCCAGCGTATCCGCCTGGCTGACCTCGATCAGCGAACCCAGCCGTTCCACCGCCGTCGGATAGCGCTCGGCGGGGCTGCGTTCGGCCCGGATCCGCTCCATCGCCGTCCGGCCGCCCAGTCGCTTGATCACGTCCTCCAGGTCCGGTGCCTCCAGGCCGGCCGCTTCGCGCTCCGCCGCGTAGAGCTCCAGGCAGTCCGAGAAGCGGCCCAGCGAGTACGGCGCCGCAAGCTTCAGCAGCAACTTCTCCTCGTCGCCCAGCCTTCGCTTCGGCTCGAGCGCCAGACCGAGGCCGAGATGGTCCAGGAGATTCACCAGCGCCGCCTTGCGCGCCCGCAGCCGCTTCTGCTCGTTCAGGCCACGGAAGACGTGGGCCAGGGCCCGCGCGTCGTCCAGAGCGTGGTGGGCTCGGTCGATGGTGACGCCGAACCGCTCGGCCAGGTCGCCCAGCCGCGCGCTCTCACGGAACAGCGATCGCGCCAGGGGCAGGGTGTCGAAGAAGACGAGGCTGCCGGTGTCGGCGAACGCCTCGACCGAGCGGCGCAGCACCGGCACATCGAAACGGTGGCCGTTGTGAGCGACGAGTACGCTACCCGCGGCGAACGCGAGGAAATCGGGCCATATCTCCTCCAGCCTTGGAGCTCCGCGCAGATCCGCCTCGCTGTAGCCGTGCACCTCCGTCGCGCCGGCGGTTACGGGCCCCTCGCAGCGGACCAGCGAGTGGAACGTGTCGACGACCTCTGCGTCACGGACTTTCGCGGCACCGAGCTCGATGATCTCGCAGGTCGCCGGATTGAGGTCGGTGGTCTCGAGGTCGAAGGCCACGTAGTCGCGCAGCACATCGCCGAAGCCGCGGCTGTGTATGAGCTGCAGCGCCTTGAACAGCGTCGTCACCAGCGGCCGCTCGCGCTCGCCGTCTCGGCTCAGGACCAGGTCGTGCGGGCGCGGCTCGGCCTCAGCGCTCAGGTAATCGACCGCGGTAGGAAGCCGGACCGAGTGCAGCATGCCGCGCAGCGCGATCTCGCGGCCGCCGTGCGGCTCGATGTAGATCCGCCCGCCCACCGCCACGAGTGATGTCAGCTGCTCCGCCAGCTCGCGGGCGCCGGGGAACTCGTTGGGATCGCTGATCTCGTCGTAGTGCTCCTCGAGACGGTTCTCGTACGGCTTCACCCGTTGCGAGAGCAGTTCCTCGACCAGGCCGCCTAGGCTGTCGTGAGACTCGTGCAGGGCGCGAAGGTTCTCCACGTGGTAGACGAAGCGCCACGCCTTCTTCGTATCGGGATGGTCGGGCGCGTGGGTCCGCGCGTAGAGGCGGAGCGCCGCCAGGAAGTCGGTGCCGCGTGACGACGACAGCGTGCGGACCTCGGCCAGCATGTTCTCCGGCAGCAGTCGCTCGGCGAACGCTTCTGTCGCCACCGGATCGTCGGGTGCGCTGACCACGCGTAGCGAGGCGACCACGTAGGCGATGACCGGGTCATCGAGCAGCGAGCGTCCGCGCGCCAGGCGGCAAGGAATGTCGGCTGCGACCATTCGCTTCTCGAGGTGCTGGCCGAGATTGTGCCTGCGATAGAGCAGGGCGTAGTCGCCCCAGTCGAGACCGGTAGCATTCCTGTCGGCCAGGAGGTGCTCGAGTATCCAGGCCGCCTCCGCCTCTTCGTCGCTGAAGGCGTAGGCCTCGACATCGAATTCCGACTCGCGCTCCGCCTCGATCTCCTTCTCGAAGAGCACGGGGTTCTCCGTCAGAAGTCGCCGCGCGGCATCGAAGATCTGGCGGCTGCAGCGCCAATTCCGGTCCAGGACAATGGGATCCTCCATGTCGAAATCGGTGCGGAACCGCCCGAGGATGCGTGGGTCCGAGCCGCGCCAGGAGAAGATCGATTGTTCGTCGTCGCCCACGGCGAAGATGTTGCGGTGGCCCGATGCCAGGCGCTTGAGGATCGCGTACTGGGCGGCGTCCAGGTCCTGGAACTCGTCGACCAGCAGATAATCCCAACGCGACGCGACCTCGTCGGCGATCTCCGGGTTCTTTCTGAACAGCTCGTCGGTCAGCGCGATGATGTCGTCGAAATCGACCAGGTTCTTCTCACGCAGCAGCGAGATGTAGCTGTCGAAGGTCGCCTCGTCGCCTTCTGTGAGCGCGTAACCCTGGAGCCGCCGGCGCCCGAACAGGGTTAGCAGCCCGCTGCGTCGGCCCTCCGGGAAGATCCCCAGTCGCCGCAACAGCAGTTGCTGGTATTGGTCGTCGGCCACTCCGAACCCGCGTCGTAGCCCGACCTCTTGCGGCCGGTCGCGAAGGATCCCCAGGCAGAGCGCGTGCAGTGTGCCCCGGGTGATGTGGTCCGTCCGAGCGCCCAGCCGCCGGTGGAGCCGTGCCGTCACCTCCTCCGCCGCCTTGTTGGTGAAGGTCACGGCGCAGATCCGCTCCGGCGCGAACCCCTCCGATTCGATGAGATATTCTACTCGGCGGATGAGGCAAAACGTCTTGCCGGCCCCCGGTCCCGCGAGCACCAACACGGGGCCCGGCGCCGCCTCGATGGCTTCTCGCTGCTTGGGAAACGGTTCGAAGTCTCTCGCTCTTGACGTCATGCTTCCACCCGGCCCAGACTCATCATGAGTCCAGGCTAACACTATGTTCCGACACCCGAGCTGGAGGGTCCACCATGGCCGATGTCAAGCTCTACACTACGCCGACTTGACCGTACTGCAACCTGGCCAAGGATTGGCTCAGGGAACACGATTGCGCGTTCGATGAAGCGGACATCACCAAAGACGTCCACGAGTTGAGGGAGTGGCGCGAACTGACCGGTGGCGTCGGCGTGCCGGTCATCGCCCACGGCAAGGATTTCGTCATCGGGTTCAGCCCCGAGCGACTCGAGATGATGCTCGACTGCTTCGAGCACACGAACAAGGTCGAGATACCCGAGGAGGAATAGTACGTGGGGTTCGGCAACGGACTATCAACAGGGCCGTAGCACTAATAGGGACCCCGCAGCCGGCGTGCCGACTGCGGGGTCATACGGTTCGAAGCGCGATCGCCTACCTGCCGCCACCTCCGGTTTCCGTCGCCCCGTAATCGAACGCCTTGTTCGGGTAGGGCGGCGGCGGCGGCACCTCACGTGGATCGTTCTCGATCATCTCGAGCAGGTACTGGATCGCCGCGTCGAGTTGCGCGTCCGCACCGTTGAACGTGGCGTGTGGCAGGTTGTCCACCACGACATCCGGCACCACGCCGATCTGCTCGATCAGCCACTCACCTTCCGGCCCGTACACACCCATCATGGGTGCCCGGGCAAGGCCGCCGTCGCTCAGCCGGTTCGACGAGCTCAGCCAGATCTCGCCGCCCCACGTGCGCATCCCGATCACCTCGCCCAGGCCGAGGCGTCGGAAACCGTCGGCGAACGCCTCACCGTCTGAGGCCGTGTTCTGGTCCACGAGGACGACCATGTGGCCGCGGAA
>JBDHHM010000204.1:0-3770 GCA_039589355.1 Gemmatimonadota bacterium
GTGGTCAGTAGTCGGTGATCAGAAACTGGAAAGCGGTCATGCGTGAGTCGATTCCATCGGAGGAACGGCGCAAACTGATCGAGGTCGCAAGAGGCGACGCGCCCGCCGACCTCGCTCTCAGAAACGCGCGCCTGGTAAACGTTCGATCCGGCGAGGTCCACGATGCCGACATCGCGGTCTATGCGGGCCGGATCGCCGGATTCGGCGAGTACGAGGCGAAGCAGACCATCGACCTGAAGGGCGCACACGTCTGCCCCGGGCTCATCGACGCGCACGTGCACATCGAGTCTAGCATGGTGTCGGTGCCCGAGTTCGCCCGCGCTGTCGTTCCGTGCGGCACGACGGCGGTCGTCACTGACCCGCACGAGATCGCCAACGTCCTCGGGATACCGGGGATTCGCTATATGCTCGAGTCGGCCGGGGGCCTGCCGCTGCGCGTGTTCGCCATGGCGTCCTCATGCGTGCCGGCCACACACATGGAGACTGCGGGCGCGAGGCTCGAGGCTTCCGACCTGGAGCCGCTGTTCGAGCATCCGCGTGTGATCGGGCTGGCCGAGGTGATGAACTTTCCCGGCGTGTTCCTGGGCGCCCCCGACGTACTCGCCAAGATCGAGGCCGCCGGCGACCGGCCGGTAGACGGCCACTCGCCGGGTCTATCCGGAGCGCTGCTCAACGCCTACACCGCCGCCGGGATCGGGTCGGATCACGAGTGCACGCAGCTCGAGGAAGCGCGTGAGAAGCTGCGCTGCGGGATGCACATCTTCATCCGCGAGGGGACGGCGGCGCGGAACCTCGAGGCGCTGTTGCCGCTGGTCAAGCCGGAGAACGCGGTCAACTGCTCGTTTTGTACCGACGACCGGCATCCGGAAGACCTGCTGGACGAAGGCCACATCGACGCGCTGGTGCGCATGGCGATCGCCGAGGGGCTCGACCCGATCACCGCGATCCAGATGGCGACTATCAACACCGCCAACTACTTCGGGCTTCGGGGCCTGGGAATGCTGGCGCCCGGTTATCGGGCCGACATGATCGTCGTCGACGACCTGAAGGACTTTCGCGCGCGGATCGTCTTCGGCGAGGGGCGGATCGTCGCCGAGGACGGCGACTACAAGGGCGCACGCCCCACGCCGCCGGCGCCGCCGGGTGGCGGCGTGAAGGTGAACTGGGAGGCGGTCGATCTCGCCGTTCCGCTGACCGGTGAGGCGAAGGTCAGGGTCATCGATGCGATCCCCGGTCAGATCGTGACCGGTCAGAGCGTCGAGTCGCTGAAGGCCGAGAACGGGCGTGCGGTCACCGATCCGGGACGCGACCTCCTCAAGATCGCCGTCATCGAGCGGCACCGGGCGACGGGTAACGTGGGGGTCGGCTTCGTGCGCGGCTTCGGCCTCGAGCGCGGCGCCATCGCCTCCACCGTCGCACACGACAACCACAACATCGTCGTCGTCGGTGCCGACGACTCCGACATGATGGCTGCCGCCCGTGCGGTCGCCGAGACCGGCGGCGGCCAGGCCGTCGTGGCAGACGGCCGGGTGCTGGAGTCGGTGCCGCTCCCCATCGCCGGCCTGATGTCCGACCTGCCCCTGGAGCAGGTGCGGGACCGGGTCGAGGCCATGGGGAAGGCGGCCCGGGGGCTCGGTGGAACGTTGCCCGATCCGCTCATGACCATGTCGTTCCTCGCCCTGGCCGTGATCCCCGAGCTCAAGATCACCGACCAGGGGCTCGTCGACGTCAACGAGTTCAAACCGGTCCCGCTCTTCGTAGAGTAGACCGGCCGGCGCCCCCGCATCCGCACATTTACAGGGGTGCGGACCTCTGTTATCTTGGGCCGCCGTGTTGCAACCCAACTAGGAGAAAAGAAGCGATGATCAGCGATAAGATGGAAAAGGCCCTGAACGCCCAGATTAACGCCGAGCTCTACTCGGCCTATGTCTATCTGTCCATGGCCGCATACTTCGAGTCCAGCGACCTGCCGGGCATGGCCGCGTGGATGACGGCCCAGGCCCAGGAAGAGGTCGCCCACGCGATGAAGATCTACCAGCACATCGTCGAGCGCGGCGGCCGCGTCAGCCTCGCAGCCATCGACGGCCCGCCCACCGAGTGGGGTTCGCCAGCCGCCGTCTTCGAGGCCGCCTACAAGCATGAACAGCACGTCACCAAGCTGATCCACGACCTCGTCGCCCTCTCCATCGAGGAGAAGGACTATGCCAGTAAGAGCATGCTCGACTGGTTCGTCGACGAGCAGGTCGAGGAAGAGGCCTCGGCCAGCGCCATCGTCGCCAAGCTGCAGATGATCGGCGACGACGGGCCCGCCATGCTCATCCTCGATAACGAGCTCGGCGCCCGCCAGGCCGGCGCGGAGGAGTAAAGCGGCGCGAGACCTCCCCCAAGTAGGTCCGAGCCGCATGGGCCCGCGCTCCGGAAGATCGGAGTCGCGGGCCCGCTTTTGTGGCACAGGCTACTACTGCAAAGCGCACGACTTTAAGGCATTTTGACGGACGATCACGCGTTTTGCCCGAATCGAGCGGGCGCGTTCCAGAAAACATATGTCGTCGGTGCCCCGCCACCCGACCTGCTAACCTCCGTTCGCTCAGTAGGATACGCGGCAGGGGCCGCCGCCTCGCAGCCTGCGCCGGCGCTCTGGCACGTCTGCTGCCTGTAGAATACCCCGCAAGTCTTGATGGCTGAGACACCTATCCCGCCCGGGTGCCTGAAAATCCCCCCGCGAACCCTGTTTCTGATTCTTGAATAGTACCCGTACAGTTTCGTCGATAGAGTTCAAACTGGACCGCCCGACCGTCTGGCATTCCGCTTGTACCCACGTTTACCTACCCGGCAGTTCCCATCGTCCCCACAGCGATTAGGATACCTTCCGCCTCGCGGTCGGGCGGCTCCAGCCGAGCCGCCCTTTTCTTTTCCCCTTGACCGTGTTGAGAATCGTCATTTAATTGCGGGCCGTTGAGCCCCCATCGTCTAGTGGCCTAGGATACCTGGTTCTCAGCCAGGAGACCGGGGTTCGATTCCCCGTGGGGGTACTAGGTGCCCGGACAGCGAAGCTGTCCGGGCTCGTTCTGTATTGGGAATTCTCGAATCTTGAATCCGAGGCATCCGTGGAATCCGTGGAATCGGGGAGGTCGAATTCCCGGATTCCCGCATCCCACGGACTCCACGGATTCCACGGATGCCCAATCCCCTTCCCTGAATCCCGAATTCGCGAATTCCCGAATTCCCATTGCTCCCTTTCCCAATTGCCGCTAGCCTTTCGCACCAACCTCAGCTCGGTGATTCCCATGCGCAGATCTCTCCTGATTGCGACGCTCGCTCTCGCCCTCGCCGGGTGCGGCGGCGATGCCGGGGATCCGGCTTTCGTAAGTCGTTGGCGGATAAGCCCGGACCGCGACTGGGCCGGCCCCGAGTTCTGGGCCAACCGGCTGCAGGACTGGCGGGTGAGGGAGGGCCGCCTGGAGTGCGTGGGCGGCGGGCCGCTGCGGACGGTTCACCTGCTGACGCGCCGTCTGGGCCCGGGCGGCGGGGACCTCGAGGCGCGGGTGCAGCTGGGCACGCTGGGGACGGTGGCCGCCGATTCTGTCGCGGGCGGCGCCGGGTTCCTGATCGGTGCCGGCCGGGGGCTCGACTACCGGGCGGCCGCGCTGATCCACCACAGCAGCGGCGCGCTGGCCGGCATCTACGCCGGGATAGATGCGGCTGGCAGGCTCTTCTTCCGCGACCTCGAGAGCGACGCCGGGCTGCTTGCGCAGGGCGAGGACGCTCTC
>JBDHHM010000205.1:0-3955 GCA_039589355.1 Gemmatimonadota bacterium
GATCGACGAGCACACGGGCGTGTCGGAGGTCTACTTCGACCCACGTGATCCGGACGTGATCTACGCCGTCTCCTACCAGAGGCGTCGCCACGTCTGGACGCTCATCAACGGCGGGCCCGGCTCGGGCATCCACAAGTCCACCGACGCCGGTGCCAGCTGGCGCCAGATCAACAGTGGGCTGCCGGGCGGCGACCGGGGCCGCATCGGGCTAGCCGTCTCGCCGATCAACCCGGACGTCCTCTACGCCATAGTCGAGGCGAGCACGCGTCAGCGGAGCGGTTTCTTCCGTTCGGAGAACGGCGGCGAGAGCTGGTCGAAGCAGAGCAGCTACATAAGCGGTAGCCCGGACCGTATCTATTCGGTGGACGTGCGCTTCATGGTCAGCGAGGACGGCGGTGCGAACTTCACGCGCGCAGGCGAACAGTGGAAGCACGTGGACAACCACGCGCTGTGGATCGATCCCGACGACCCCGAGCACCTGCTTATCGGGACGGACGGCGGCCTGTACGAGACCTTCGACCGCGGCGCGAACTACCGATTCTTCGAGAACCTGCCCCTCACGCAGTACTACAAGGTGGCGGTGAGCAACGACGAGCCGTTCTACTTCGTCTACGGCGGTACCCAGGACAACAACACGCAGGGCGGCCCGTCGCGCACCAACAACGTCCACGGCATCCGGAACAGCGACTGGTTCATCACCCGGGGCGGTGACGGGTTCGGGCCGGCCGTCGACCCGGAGGATCCGAACATCGTCTACTCCCAGTCGCAGCACGGCTACATCGTTCGCTACGACCGCCGCACCGGCGAAGGGGTCGACGTCAAGCCGCAGGCGGCGCCCGACGGTCCGCCGCTACGCTGGAACTGGGATACCCCGATCCTGATCAGCCCGCACTCCGCCGCGCGGGTCTACTTCGCATCGCAGATCCTCTTCCGCAGCGACGACCGAGGGGATAGCTGGCGCGCCGTGAGCCCCGACCTGACCCGTGACATGGACCGCAACACCCTACCGGTCATGGGCCGGATCTGGAGCGTCGACGCCATCGACAAGAATCGCTCGACGTCGCTCTACGGTACGATCGTGGCGCTGACCGAGTCGCCGATCGTCGAGGGCCTGCTCTACGTGGGCACCGACGACGGGCTGGTCCAGGTGACCGAGGACGGCGGCGCCAACTGGCGGCGCATCGACGGGGTGGGCGACGTCCCGGAGATGACCTACGTCAACGACCTGGAGGCGTCGCTGCACGATGAGAACACCGTTTTCGCCGTCTTCAACAACCACAAGCGCGGCGACTTCAAGCCATATGTCTACAAGAGCACGAACCGCGGCCGCTCCTGGACGTCGATCACCGGCGATCTGCCCGAGCGCGGCTCCACCTACACGATCGTCCAGGACCACGTGAACCCGAACCTGCTGTTCGTGGGAACCGAGTTCGGGATCTTCTTCACCGTGGACGGCGGTGCAAAGTGGATCCAGCTGAAGGGTGGTATGCCCACCATCGCGGTGCGCGACCTGGTGATCCAGCGGCGCGAGAACGATCTGGTCGCCGCCTCCTTCGGTCGCAGCTTCTTCGTTCTCGACGACTACACACCGCTGCGCACGCTCAGCGAGGATCTGCTCCAGCAGCGCGCCCACATCTTCCCGATCAAGGACGCCCTGTGGTTCGTGGAGGCGCGGCCGCTGGGCGGCGGCGAAAAGGCATCGCGCGGCGCGAGCTTCTACACTGCGCCCAATCCGGAATACGGCGCGACCTTCACCTACTTCTTGCGGGAATCGCTGAGGACGCGCCAGGCCGAGCGCCAGGACCGCGAGCGTAGAGCGGCCCGGGCTGGCGAGGACACTCCCTACCCGACCTGGGAAGAATTGAGGGAAGAGGATCGGGAAGAGAAGCCGGCGGTCATCCTCACGGTTCACGACCAGGACGGCAATGTGGTGCGGAGAATCAACGGGTCCACATCATCGGGGATCCACCGCACCACGTGGAACTTCCGTTACCCCAGCTACACGGCCAGCAGCGTCCAGAACGCCGGGTCCGGCCCCCGCGCGGCGCCGGGCAACTACACCGTCAGCATCGAGCAGCGGGTGGACGGCGTGACGACGCAGCTGGTGGCGCCGACGTCGTTCGAGGTCGTGCCGCTGCTCGAGCCGACTCTGTCGCCGGCCAACCGCGCCGACGTACTCGCGTTCCAGCGTCAGGCGGGCGAGTTGCAGCGAGCCGTAATGACTGCGAGCAGGGTGGCGGGTGCGGCGGCCGAGCAGATCGGCAACATCAAGAGCGTAATAGAGGTCTGGCCGGGCGCCGAGCCGAGCCTGCGTCAGGAAGCGCGGGACCTGGAGCTCAGGCTGATGGACATCCGTGAGATTCTGAACGGCGACAGGACGAAGCCGAGTCGGAACGAATCCGCGATGCCGGGTCTAGTGAGTCGGGTGCAGACAGCGATGCGCGGCAGCTACGCCACGACCTACGGGCCCACGGGAACGCATCGCCGGGAGTACGAGATCGCGGCGAACCAGTTCGCCGAAGTCCTCCCGGCACTCCGCCAGCTGGTCGAGGTCGATCTGGTGGCGCTGGAGGACAGATTGGAGGCGGCGGGCGCGCCGTACACCGGAAACCGCTTGCCCACCTGGCAGCCAGACTGATCACAGATTCTGAATCCGCGACAGGAAGAAAGGGGCACCCGACCGGGTGCCCCTTTTCTTTGGCTTGAATCTGTCTAGCTGCTACCGGTCAAACGCAAGAAGGTAATGAGAAATCAATCGAAATCTATGACTACATCTGCTGCCCCAAGCAGAACTTCTTTCATCTGACCACGCGCCATGCGGACCGTTTCATGTTTAGCCCGCCCTTCACTACTTTTGATGCCGTGATCCGGAATATGGTTGCATGTAACTGTCCCGCCAGCGAGGTGTGAGCGTGAAGCAGCTACCGGTAGCGGCGCATTTCGAGCCCGCTCGTGTCGGTGAGGTCTGGCAGGTTCCCTACCAGGTACGAGCTGACGAAGCAGCGGCGTGGGCACGGGAGCACGAGCTCCGCCCCGCTGCAGGGGACACGCTCCGCGTCTATCTGGTTTTGGTGGACTGCCAGAACACCTTCTGTATCCCTGGGTTCGAACTCTTTGTCGCCGGGAAATCGGGCCTGGGGGCAGTGCAGGACAACATCCGCCTCTGCGAGTTCATCTACCGCAACCTGGGCGTGATCACCCAGATCGCTCCCACGATGGACACGCACACGGCCATGCAGATCTTCCATCCCGTGTTCTGGGTGAATGAAAAGGGTGAGCATCCGGTCGGTGGCGCGACGATTATCGGCCCGGAGGATGTCGAGCGCGGCGTCTGGCGGGTGAACCCGGCGGTGGCGGCGACCTTAGCGGCGGGCGACTACGATTACCTGCGGCGCCACGCTCTCAACTACGTGCGCACGCTGACCGAAGGGGGCAAGTACCCGCTACTGGTTTGGCCCTACCATGCCATGCTGGGCGGGGTCGGGCACGCCCTGGTATCGGCGGTGGAAGAGGCGGTGTTCTTCCACGGGATCGCCCGCCTGAGCCAGCCGCGGTTCGAGATCAAAGGTGGCAATCCGCTGACCGAGCACTACTCAGTCCTTCATCCTGAAGTCATGGTCGGGCCGGACGGTGAGACGATTGCCGAGAAGAACGCTCCTTTGATCCGGAGGCTGCTCGAGTTCGACGCGGTGATCATCGCCGGCCAGGCGAAGAGCCACTGTGTGGCCTGGACCATCCACGATCTGCTCAGCGAAGTACGCGCAGAAGATCCGACCCTGGTCGAGAAGGTCTATCTACTGGAAGACTGCACCTCCCCGGTCGTCGTCCCCGGCGTAGTCGACTTCTCCGAACAAGCGGAGGAAGCGTTCCGACGATTCGCGGATGCCGGCATGCATGTTGTGCGTTCGAGTGAACCCGTCGGAACGTGGCCGGGATTCGGTGGTCGGTAGTCGGT
>JBDHHM010000206.1:0-4435 GCA_039589355.1 Gemmatimonadota bacterium
GTCACCTCCTATTACGTCATCAAGCCCGTCCGGAACTCGCTGTTCATCGAGCGGCTGGGCGCCGATAACCTTCCCTACGTCTACATAGCAACAGCGCTGTTCGTCGGCGTCATCATCGCGTTCTATTCCCGCTACGCCGATCGCGTCGGGCGGCAGGCGCTGATCCTCGGCACTATTGCCTTCCTTGTCGCCAACCTGATCTTCTTTTGGTGGCTATTGCGCGCCGGGACGCTGCTCACGTCCGGGGCGTTCTACATCTGGGCCAAGCTCTACCCGCTTCTTCTCGTCTCACAGTTCTGGCTGCTCGCAAACGAGCTGTTCACTACGGCGCAGGCGAAGCGCACGTTCGGTCTGGTCGGCGCCGGCGGCATCCTTGGTGGAATCGCGGGCAGCGCGATCGCGGGAAGCTTCGCTGCGATGGTCGGGAGCGAGAACCTGCTGCTGGTGAGCGCGGGAATCCTCGGTCTCTGCGCGGTCGTGCTGACGGTCATTGACCGGGTTACGGAGCCGGTGCGGCCGCGCCCGGCAGTGAGTCGCGACAGGCCGCCGGTGAGTGCATGGGGGCTACTGCGCGAGTCGGACCACCTGCGGACCATCGCGTTAATCCTGGGGCTCACCGTCGTTGTCTCCACCATTGTCGATTGGCAGTTCAACAAGGCGATCGAGTTCTTCGTCCCGGGCGAAGATGCCAAAACCGCGTTCTTCGGCCGCTTCTTCGTATTCCTCAACATCGCCTCCGTCGCCATCCAGCTGCTGCTCACCAGCCTGGTGTTGCGCGTCTTCGGGTTGGGGCTGGCGCTCTTACTGTTGCCGGTTGGATTGCTGACGGGGTCGATCGGGATCATCATCCACCCGGGACTGTGGACGGCCATTGCCGACCGAGCTCAAGTACCGGGGCAAGCCGCTGGTAGACATGGTCGTCTACCGCGGCGGAACCGGCTTGGCTGGCGTCATCGTGCTGGTCGCGACCTCGGTCTTCTCCTTCGGACTCCGCGAGATGGCGATCCTGGCCAGCGTACTCGTGGCGCTGTGGATGGGGGTGACGGTCTCGATGCGCCGCGAGTTTAGGGAATCCGTTAGGCGCCTGATCCGGACCCGTGACGTCGAGCCGGACGAGCTCATCGTCAGGCACCTCGATGCGAATACGCGCGCCGATTTGCGCGCTGCGCTCGAGAGCGACGACGAGAATGCTGTACTCTACGCGCTTTCACTGCTCGAGGGCATCGAGACCAAGGAGATCGTCAGACGTTCCGAGCGCCTGCTGGGGCACTCGTCCGACGCGGTACGCGCCAAGACGCTTCGCGCCCTCGCCGATGCGGCGCAGACCGTTGAGCTGGACGGCACCCAGGCGCTGCTGGATGATCCGTCGATGGACGTTCGTGTCGCGGCCATCAACTTTGTCTGCCAGTACGGGCCATTACCGCCCATCGAGACGATGGAGGAATTCCTCCGCTCGTCAGAGCCGCAGTTACGCGCCGCGTCGCTTGCCTGTCTGGCGCAGCACCCCGATTCGCGGCGCGCCGCTATGGCCGGTGGACTTCTCACCGAGATGGCATCGAAGCGCCACGGCCCCGACGCCGCCCGCGAACGAGAGCTGGCGGCGGAGGCAATCGGGATGAGCGAAGCCGGTGAAGGGCTGCGTGATGTGTTGTCCGCGTTGCTCAGCGATCCCGATCCGGGTGTGCGCCAAGCCGCCGTGCGGGCTGCGGGACGGCTTAGGGACGAGGCGTTGGTGCCTCACCTGGTCGCGAGGCTGTGCTGCCGCGGCGGGCGGTCCGAGGTGCGAAAAGCTCTGGCCAGTTACCGTCCGATGATTCACGACGAACTGATCGGCGCAATGCTGGATCCGCAAGTTCCGCTGGAGGTACGGAAGAGCATGCCGTCGATCTACTACGATTCGGCCAACCAGTCCGACGTCGATGTTCTGATTGAAGCTCTGGCCAGTGCGCCTGCCCCGATCCGCCTCGCGATACTCAAGACGCTGAATCGAATTCGGCGTAACCGTGAAGGGCTGAGTTTCGATGGCGAGAAACTGGAGCGCCTACTCGAGGCAGAGGTTCAAGAGGGCTACCAGTACGCAGCCGATCGCCTCGCCGTATCACCCGACGGTCTGCTAGCCCGAACCCTGGACGAAGCACAAGCGGCGGGTTTCGAGCGCAGTTCCCGGATACTGGGGCTGATCTATCCACTAGGCGACATACTTGCCGCCTATCAGGGCCTGACTTCGGATGTTGAGTCGATGCGCTCGGCCGGCTTCGAGCTGCTCGAGAACACGCTATCGATTCGGCACCGGCGGCTGGTATCACCGTTGGCTGAGCCGGAGCTGCCAACCGCGGAGAGGGCGCGACGGGGCACAGAGCTCTTCCGTGACATCGCACTGGAAGAGAGGGAGGCCGTTGTTGCGCGCCTGGCGCGCCGCTACGATGACCCGTGGCTCGCCGCCGTCGCCGCGGCGTCATCCGGAAACCTGGTCCCCGGCGCCGAGAGCGGGGTCCGCGAACCATACCACGTTCATCCACTTCCCGGTACGAATGCCCCGCTGACAACTTTGCTTACGGAGAATGGAAGCACCATGCTCAAGTTGATAGAACGAGCCGATTTCCTGCGCCATGTCGAGGCGTTCTCAGCTGTGCCAACCGAGGACCTGGCGAAGATCGCCGCTATCACACAGGAACGCGAATACGACGAGGGCGACGTCCTGTTCAACGAAGGGGAGGAAGACTCCGAGCTGTTCCTCATCGTGTCGGGACAGGCACGGGTCACTCGCCAGGGCGAGCTGGCCTTCATTGCCGATCGCGGCGAATCGGTCGGTACCCTTGCTCTCATCGATGCCCGACCTCGCGAGTTCACCGCCACGGCGACACGCCACACCCGGGCCCTGGTCATCGAGCGCGATGATTTCTACGACCTTATGCGCGACCACTTCGATATTGTTGAAGGACTGCTCTCCCATCTCAGCGACGTGGTTCGCAAGCTCAACGAGCGGCTTGACCCAGAGAAAGCCGCGGTGTAGGAGTGCGCGAACGCGCGGCATCTCGATTCCGGCCGCTTTGGGAAGAGGCTCGGCGAAGGCGACAGCGGACGCTGGCAGAGGAGACCGAATCTAGTGTGGCACGAGAACATCCTCGGGACGACAGGGAACACCCCTCTGGTGCGGGTCAACCGGTTGGCCGCAGACGTGCCGTGCACGGTCCTGGCCAAGCTGGAGTTCTTCAGCCCCGGAAGCTCGGTGAAGGACCGCATCGGAATCGCCATGGTCGAGGCGGCTCGGCGACAGGACCTCGACCCCGGCCGCGTGTAGAGCGTCGAGGACACCCGCTCGCAGGCCCGAGTGGGTCCCCCAAAGTGCCAGTGGCCTCCTGCCTTCCGGGCCTTGCAAGCTGCTTTTGCGCGATCCTTGACATCGACAGCGCCGCCATCGATCATGCTGAAAACCTGTCAGACGCCCGCATGCGGAGGAGTTCGCCGGTATTCCGACACTCTGCTGAGGCATGCTCTGGGCCGCCGTAGCCCTGCTGTTCAGGCGAGCTTTGCAGAGAGCGGGCGACGAGGACGTGAAGCGCTGGCACGTATTCGAGGTCTAGCGCGACGGCCCTCTTGCGCGAGGGCACATTCATAGATGGTCGGCGTTCATCTCTCTGACAGCGACAGCCAACCCCAACCCGGAGCTGTACTATGCGAGGTCCACGCTTTCCCGTGGCGGTATTGGCGCTTCTGCTCCTGGCTCCGCAACTTCGCGCCCAGGAACAGGCGCCGCCGATCGAGTTCGAGTCTTTCACACTGGATAACGGCCTAACCGTCATCGTGCACGAGGACCACTCGACGCCTGTGGTCGCGGTGAACATCTGGTACGACGTCGGGAGTGCCAACGAGGAGGTCGGCCGCTCGGGCTTTGCTCACCTGTTCGAGCACATGCTCTTCCAGGAGACAGAGAACCTCGAGCCGGGCGAGTTCAAGCGGCACATCCTGTCGGCGGGCGGCACCTACAACGGCACGACGAACAACGACCGAACGGCTTACTTCGAGACTCTGCCGTCGAACCGACTCAAACTCGCCTTCTGGCTCGAGGCGGATCGGATGGCGCGACTCGCGGTCACGCCGGAGAACTTCGATCGCGAGCGCGAGGTGGTGAAAGAGGAGCGGCGGCTGCGCATCGACAACCAGCCCTACGGCAACGCCCAACTTACCCTCGATACGTTGGCCGCCGACTGGCCACCGTACAAGCACACGGTGATCGGCAGCATGGACGATCTCAACGCGGCGACGGCCGATGACGTGCTGGCGTTCTACAAGAAGTTTTATGTGCCGAACAACGCGACGATCGTCGTGGCCGGCGACGTCACGGTCGACCAGGTGCGGGAGACGGCCGAGCAGTACTTCGGCGACATTCCCCGCGGCACCGAGCCGGCGCCGTTGCCGGAAATTGCGGCGACAC
>JBDHHM010000207.1:0-3703 GCA_039589355.1 Gemmatimonadota bacterium
GTCCAGGCCCACCACAATCCGCGTGGTACAGTGAGGTTGAGATGGATCTCCTGAACAAAGACGAAATCGGGGCGCTCATCGATGAGCGCGGCAACCTGTGCGTCTCGATGTATCTACCCACCCATCGCTTGGGGCCCGAGACGCGACAGGATCCGATCCGCCTGAAGAACTTGCTCAAGCAGGCCGAAGAACGACTCCGCAACAACGGACTACGTCGCGCAGACGCGGAAGAAATCCTCGAGCCCGCGCGAAAGCTGCTGAGTGACAGAGTCTTCTGGCAACACCAAAGTGACGGGCTCGCCGTCTTCGCGTCGCCCAAGACCTTTCACAGCTATCGGCTGCCGTTCAGCTTCACCGAGCTCGTCGTGGTAACCGATAGATTTCATGTGAAGCCGCTACTGCCGCTGCTCAGCGGCGACGGGCGCTTCTACGTTCTAGCGCTCAGTCAGAAGCAGGTTCGCCTGCTGCAGGGGACGCGGCATAGCGTCGGCGAGGTGAACCTGGAGGATGTGCCTACGAGTCTTGCCGAGGCCTTGGGCGGCGAAGAGCGGGAAAGGCAACTGCAGCTCCACACCGCCGCGCGGGGAGGGTCGGCGATCTTCCACGGTCACGGCTCGGCCGGCGATGAGTCGGAGCACAAGAAGGACCTGCTCCGCTATTTCAAGC
This sequence comes from Gemmatimonadota bacterium, assembly GCA_039589355.1. Lineage (GTDB taxonomy): Bacteria > Gemmatimonadota > Gemmatimonadetes > Palauibacterales > KS3-K002. Next base: position 667 of record JBDHHM010000207.1, read on the forward strand.
AGATCGATAGGGGTCTGCAAGACCTCGTGTGCGCGGAGCGCATCCCTCTGGTGCTGGCCGGCGTCGACTATCTACTGCCCATCTACCGCGAGGCGAACACCTGTGCCCAGCTGATGGATGAAGGGATTGTCGGCAATCCTGATGGGCTATCCGCTCGGGAGCTCCATGACCAGGCGTGGTCCATCCTGGAACCACACTTCGCGAGAGCGCAGGCGCGTGCGTCCGCGAAATACAGGGAATTGGCTGGGACGGGCAAGACGTCGGGCGATCTGAAGAAGATCATCCCGTCGGCCTATCAGGGGCGAGTCGACGCGCTCTTCGTCGCGGTGGGCGTCCAGCAGTGGGGTGCGTTCGAGGCGAATGCCGGCGAGCTCGAAGTGCATGAGAGTCGGCAGCCCGGTGACCAGGACCTCCTGGACCTCGCCGCGGTGCAGACTCTGACCCATGCGGGAGACGTTTACGCGGTGACCCCGGACGAGATCCCGGACTCGCGGAGCCCGGTTGCGGCGGTTTTCCGGTACTGAGCCACGACTGGAACCCCATGCGCGCCGAGGCGTAACAGCTAACGGAGGCCCGCCCCACCCCGCCCTCGGCCGCCCTCAGAGCGGCGCGACTGACCTCGGCGGTCATGATAATCTACCTCGCTCTTGCGGTTACCCTCAGTGCGCTGATCAGCTTGTTCACCCTGCACGTTCTGGTGGAGCTGTTCGTCGCGGTACTGGGCGAGGAGCAGTCCGTCTCTTCCGGCTCGGTCAACGGCTGTAACATCTGGCCCTGGGCCATCCTGATCTCGACGGGAGTATGCTTCACCGCCTGGGGTCGCTTCGGTTACCTGGGACTGTCCTTCGCGCCCAGCGGAACGCTTCTCGCAGCTCTGCTGGTTGCCCTTCGACTACGTTTCGGGGAGCGTGCCGCCCGACGGAGGGAGTTCTCGGTCGAGAGAGGAAAGATAGTGCGGAGGAAGGATGGCAGGCAGCTCTTTCCACAATATCTCGTTGAAGAGTCGGGCTATTACTGCACCGGTCCCGCGTCGGGCTACTGCCTCTACTCGATACAGCTGAAAAGCGTGCAAGGTACCCTGGCTGCAAACGGGTACGTCGACGAACGCGAAATGCAGAAAGACCTGAGGGCGCTGATCGACGACGTCGGGGTAAAGCGGCTCAGCCTTACCTTCGCCACCGACGATGGGGAGGGGGAGTTGCTAATTGCCAACTTGAGCGACGAGTTGGCCGGCCTCATCCTGACCCGGGGGAGAGAGCTGCCAGGCGCGGAATACCGGTGGTGGCAACAGTTCATCCAGCCGGGGTTCGAAGAAGATGCCGTCGTGGAACTGACACCGGAGACCTTTAGGGACCGGGTCGCCGCCGTCGCCTCCACCTGGGCGAGGGACATCTCGAGGAGCGCAGGGCTCCGGCGCGAGATACAGGGTCTGCGTGACATGGCGGCGGAGGCGCGTTCGAGCATCTGGGCGATGTCGCCGGAAGCGTTCTCCGACTTTGTCGAGGATTACCCCGGCGTGACCAGGCTGGGTGCGCAGTTCCGGGACCCGATGACCGACACGGAGTGAGTCGCGGCGCTACCTCCGCTCACTCAGGCGTGTGGCTCTGCCTTCTCCACCTTCACCGCGCAGAACTTGAACTCCGGGATCTTCCCGAACGGGTCCAGCACGTCGTTCGTTAGTATATTGGCGGACGCCTCGCGGAAGTGGAACGGAACGAAGACGTTTCCCCGCGCCACGCCGGGCGTCCCCCGCGCTTTCAACGTGATTGACCCCCGCCGCGTCCTCAGCGTCACGAGGCCGTCCGGATCCACACCCAGCTCGGTCAGGTCGGCCGGGTTCATCTGGCACGTCGCTTCCGGCTCGATCGCGTCAAGGGCCTTGGACCTGCGAGTCATCGTCCCGGTTTGCCAGTGCTCGAGCAGCCTGCCGGTGTTCAGGATGAAGGGGTACTCCTCATCCGGCAGCTCCGCCGCCGGCTGGTAGTCGACGGGGACGAACTTTCCCCGGCCGCTCTCGGTGGGGAAGCCGTCGCCGAACAGTAGCTGCACCCCGTCGCTGGTCGCCGGATCGGGGCAAGGCCAGAGCTTGCCAACAGGTTTGAGATTCTCGTAGTCGAGGCCCGAGTAGCTCGGCGCCAGTGAGGTGAACTCGGCGAAGATCTGCTCGGCGCTCTCGTAGCTCATCGGATAGCCCATGCGCGTCGCGATCTCGCAGACCAGCTCCCAGTCGAAGCGCGCCTGCCCGGGCGGGTCGATCACCTTCTGCCCCACCTGGACGCGGCGATCCGAGTTCGTGTATGTCCCGTATTCCTCGAAGAAAGATGTCGCGGGCAGGATGACGTCCGCGAACTCGGCCGTCTCGGTCAGGAAGATGTCCTGCACGCAGAGGAACTCGAGGTTGGCGAGCGCCTTGCGGACCTTGTTCACGTTCGGGTCGGACAGGAAAGGGTTCTCGCCCATCATGTACATGCCCTTAATGCTTCCGACCAGTGCGCCGTTGATGATCTCGACGACGGTGAGCCCCGGGTTCGGGTCGAGCGTCACGCCCCACGCTTCCTCGAACTTCTTTCGAGATTCCGGGCTCGCCACCTTCTGATAGTCCGGGTAGACCATCGGTATCAGACCGGCGTCCGAGGCGCCCTGCACGTTGTTCTGCCCGCGCAACGGGTGCAGGCCCGTTCCGGGTCGGCCCACGTTGCCGGTGAGCAGGGCCAGCGAGATCAAACAGCGGGCGTTGTCCGTACCGTGTGAGTGCTGAGCGATGCCCATCCCCCAGAAGACCAGGGCGGAGTCGGCGCGTCCGAACACACGCGCGACCTCCCTGATGCGGTCCGCCGAGATGCCGCAGATCTCCTCTGCCATCTCCGGTGTGTACTTCTTCACCAGTTCGCGCAGCCCCTCGAAGCCCTCTGTGTGGTCGCGGACGTAGTCGTGATTGACGAGGTCTTCCTCGATCATCACGTGCATCATCGCGTTGTAGAGTGCTACATCCGATCCTGCTTTTATGTGAAGGAAGTGGTGTGCATGCCTGGCGATC
>JBDHHM010000207.1:3722-5447 GCA_039589355.1 Gemmatimonadota bacterium
GCCGTCGTGTTGCTGCCCGTCACCACGGCGACATCGGCGTTGTGTACGTCGGCGAACACGTTTGTGACCGCGCCCGACCCGATCGTCTCGAGCAGAGCGGCCACCGATGAGGCGTGACACAGGCGCGTGCAGTGGTCCACGTTGTTCGTCCCGAAGGCAGCACGCACGAGCTTCTGGAAGATGTAGGCCTCCTCGGTACTGCACTTCGCCGAGCCGAACCCGGCCAGCGCCGAGTGACCGTCCTTCTCCTTGATCTCCTTTAGGCGCGTGGCGGCCAACTCCAGAGCCTCTTCCCATGTCGCCTCGCGGAAGGCGGGCATCACCTCGTCGTAATCCACCAGGCCGCCCGGCTTCTTGCGCCGCTCGCCCTTCACGGCGGAGGAGAGTGGGCCCTTCGGATAGAAGTCGTCCTTACGTACGAGCGGGACCGTTAGTCGCTGCGGATGCTTCGCGTAGTCGAAGCCGTAGCGTCCCTTTACGCAGAGGCGCGAGTCGCTGGCAGGGCTTTCCCGCCCTTCGGCGAACACGACGGCGTTGGCGTCTCTGTCCACGTGGTAAGTGATGGCGCAGCCGACGCCACAGTACGGGCAGACCGATTCGACGCTCTCCAGGTCTTGCCGCGGTTGGATCGGCACTATGAGCTTCTTGTCGGTCAGTGCCCCGGTTGGGCAAACGGCGGCGCACTCGCCGCACGCGACACAGGTGCTGTCGCCCATCGGTACGTTCAGATCGAAAGAGATTCGCGACCCGTAACCCTTCCCGGTGCGCCCGATGACGTTGTTGTGCTGGACCTCGTCGCAGGCGCGGATGCAGCGGTCACAGAGGATGCAGGCGGCGAGATCCACGTCGATGACCGGTGACGATAGGTCCTGAGGTCGCCCGTCGCCGGCGGGCAACTCGATCGCCGACCGCTCGATTCCGTAGTCGCGTGCGAGCTCGAGGAGCGAATCGTCCCCGGTCTTCTGCTCGCGCAGCGATTCCGCGGCGTAATCGGACATCAGAAGCTCGGTGAGCGTCCTGCGGCAACGCTCCACCTTCTCCGAGTTCGTCTGCACGTTCATGCCGTCGGTCGCTTCGCGCACGCACGCCGCCGCCAATACGCGCTCACCGACGTCGACGACGCACATGCGGCAGACGCCGACCGGACGCAGGCGCGGGTCATGGCAGAGAGATGGGATCTCGATTCCCAGCTCTCTGGCCGCATCCCATATCGTCGTGCCTGCCGGTACAGTGACCTCGCAGCCGTCGATCGTCAGGCTTATCGTCTGAGTGGTCTCCGCCTTCTTGATCATCGCTCTCCTCACCGGTCACCGGTCCTGCGACTTCGCAAGGTAGGCGTCCAGTTCATCGCCCCAGTACCTCAACGCAGAGCTAATGGGTCCGAGTGCCACCTGGCCGAGCCCGCAGATAGAGGTCTCGGCCAGCGTCTCTTCGAGAGTCGGGAGAAGGTCGCGAAGTGCACCATTTCCCTTGCCGGCCAGTATGCTCTCCAGCATTGCGACGACCTTCTCGGTGCCGGTACGGCACGGCACACACTTGCCACACGACTCGTTACGGAAGAATCGCGTGACGTTCGTCGCAGTCTCTATCATGTCGGTGCCCTCGGCCATCACGACCAGGGCGGCGGCGCCGAGCATGCTACCGGCGCTGGCGATCGTATCGAAGTCGATCTCCGTGTCTGCTGCCTCGGCCGGCAAGAAATTCGAGCTGGCTCCGCCCGGCGCG
>JBDHHM010000208.1:0-3696 GCA_039589355.1 Gemmatimonadota bacterium
GCTCCATTCCCTCCGGTACCGCCAGCCTGGTAAACGGTGGGTGAGTGCCGGAAAGCGGCTTGCGAATCGAAGTCTTGACAGGCCGAGAGTTCGGAGGAAATGGTGGGGCATAGACCCGCGGGTCTATGCCCTTCCTTTCACGCAAGAGCCTGGCGAAGGAAGTGAGGTACGAGCTGCGATGAGACCGATATCTCTCAGAGCGACGCTGACCCTGGCGGCCGTGCTGCCGCTGCTCTTCGCGCTGGGGCCGGCGGTGTTCCTGGCGGGTCGAGCCGCCCTGGGCGACGTGCGGGCAGGTAGCGTGGAGAGCGTGGAGAGCGCTCGGGACGTGTTCGAGGCGCAGATAGCGGCGGAGGGGAGGGCGTTGATGATGCACGCCAAGGAGGCATCGCACCTCCCGGCGCTGGCGGACGCTATCGCCAGGCTCGACATGGCCGTGCTCGAGCGTCTCGCCCGGGAGTTGGAGGACGAGTTCGGGGAGCCCGCGGTGTTCACCGACGGCGATGGTGTCTCAATCATCGGGCCGCCGGCTAGTAGCTCGCTCATCGCGGCGGTGCGCGGTGGCGCGATGCCGGTAGCGCCCGACAGCGCCGGCGGCGCGTTGAGGCTCGTGTCCCTCGCGCCCGTCTACACTGCGGATAACAGATTGGTCGGGGCCGCCGGCGTCTACCGGCCTTTCGACAGCGCCGCCGCCGCGTCGTTCGCCGCGCTCACACGAACGCAGGTCGACTTTGTCCTGAGCTCCGGGGTCGTGGTGGCCGGCACGGGCCCCGATTCCGGCCGCGTCGCGGCCTCGCCGGACCTCGAGCGGCAGCCGCTGACGTTAGAGCTGGATGGGGAGACCCACGTGGCGTCGGCGGCGGCCCTGGGCGATGCAGGCCACGCGGTCTTCCACACGTCCCTCGACGCCGCTTTGGCGCCCGTACGGCGCTCCTGGCGCATCCTCGCCGTTGGCGCCCTGGCGGCGCTGCTGCTCGCCCTCCTGCTGGCCGGGGCGGCCGCGGGCTGGGCGGCCCGGCCAGCCGAGCAGCTGGCCGACGCCGCCGCGGCGCTCGCCGGCGGCGATTTCGAGCGGCCGATCCCTCGGCCGCGGGCAACCGAACTGGGCCGCCTGGCGCGTGCGTTCGGTGAGATGCGTGACGCGCTCTCCGGCCAGATCGGCGAGCTGGAGCAGATGAATCGGGAGCTGGCCGCCAAAGAAAAGCGGTTGCGAGAGGTGCAGGCCGAGCTGATCCAGCGCGAGAAGCTGGCGGCGACGGGCCGGATCATCGCGCAGCTGTCTCACGAGATCAACAATCCGATTGCCAACGTGCGCAACTGCCTGGCGGTGCTGGAACGGCGACGGGCGATCGATGAAGCGAACCGGTCGTTCCTCACGATGGCGGTTGACGAGGTCGAGCGGCTGGCGCGTCTCACCCGCCAGGTGCTGGACCTCAACCGCCGGCGTCCGGGAGAAGTCATCGCCGACCCCATGGAAGTGGCGCGGGAGACGCTGGCCCTCGAGCAGCACAAGCTGGCGGACCAGTCCATCGACATCCGGTTCGCTGCTGACGATCAGGTCCGGAACGTGGCGATCGCTCCGGACGCACTCAAGCAGGTGCTCCTGAATCTGGTGCACAACGCCGAGGACGCGATGCCGGACGGCGGATCTCTCAGCCTCGAGATACGGCAGTTGAACGGCACAGTGCGCGTGATCATCGGCGACAGCGGGCCCGGCGTGCCGGCGGACGTCGCGGCCCGGATCTTCGACCCGTTCTTTACCACGAAGTCGGGTGCGCGAGGCGTCGGTCTGGGTCTGTTCGTCGCCGAGGAGATCGTGCGCAGTCACGGTGGCCGGATCGCGGTCGAGCGGCAGAAGTCGAGCGGCGCAGTCTTCGTTCTCGAGCTGCCGGCGTGCGCCGACGCCCGGGCGATCTCGGCTGCAGAGGAGAATAGTGTCTAAGGCGACGCTGCTGATGGTCGACGACGACAAGGCATTTCGCGCCTCGACGCGGGCGTTGCTCGAGGACGACGGCTATGAGGTCCTGGCCGTGCCCGACGGCCAGTCCGGCGTCGAAGCGCTGAAGCGCGGCGGAATCGATCTCATGCTTCTCGATCTCAGGATGCCGGGACCCGACGGGCTCCGCGTCCTCGAAGCGCTGCGGGCTGCCGGCGAGGACGTACCGATCTTGATGATCAGCGGCTATGGGACCGTCAACTCGGCCGTGGAAGCCATGCGACTGGGCGCCGACGACTTCATCACGAAGCCCGTGGAGCACGATGCGCTGCTGGCGCGCATCGAGGAGCTGCTGGCTCGGCGCCCGCGGTTGGAGACAGAGGAAGAGCGAGGCGTCGGACCCGGCGGCCTGCTGGGCGCGAGCGAGCCGATGAGGCAGGTCTTCTCCGCCATCAGGCGCGTCGCCCCCACCGGCGCTACGGTCTTGATCGTCGGGGAGACGGGCACCGGCAAGGAGCTGGTGGCGCGCGCGATCCACGAGCTGAGCGACAGAAAGGCGCTGCCGTTTCTTCCACTCGACTGCGGAGCCCAGGCCGAAGGACTGCTGGCCAGCGAGCTGTTCGGCCACGTCCGCGGCTCGTTCACCGGCGCCGTGCGCGATCGGCCGGGCGTCTTCCAGGCGGCGGACGGCGGCACCCTCTTCCTGGACGAGATCGGCAACGTCAGCCCGGCGATGCAGCAGCAGCTTCTCCGCGCCCTCCAGGACGGCGAGGTCACTCGCGTCGGCGCCGTCCAGCCGGAGCGAGTCGACATCCGGCTGATCGCTGCCACGAACACCGATCTCGAGGCGGCCGTAGCGGAGGACACCTTCCGGCGCGATCTCTACTACCGGCTGAAGGTCTTTCAGATCGTGCTGCCGCCCCTACGCCAGCGGAAAGACGACATCCCGCTGCTGGTCGCGCAGGCGCTGCGTCGGGCCAACGCCGGGCTGGATCGCGAGATCCGCGGTCTGAGCGCCATCGCGATGCGCCAGCTCATGGCGTACGATTGGCCGGGCAACGTCCGCGAGTTGGGTGCCGCCGTGGAGAGCGCCGCGATCCGCTGTGACGGCGATCTGATCGAGCCTTCTCACCTGCCGCAGGAGGTGCGGGCGCGCGGGGGCGCGGGCGGGGGCCCGGCCGCGGAAGTCGGCCGCGAGATCCGCTATCGGCCGCAGCCGCCGGAGTCGGAGCGCGAGGCGATCCTGGCGGCGCTGGAAGCCACCGGCGGCAACCGCACCCAGGCGGCCAGGCTGCTGGGAATGGGCCGGACGACGCTCTATCAAAAGATGAAGGAGTACGGCGTCGTCACCGAGGAGTAGCGCGTTCAGGAGAGGAAGAGCTACCATGATCATCGGTGCGCATTCGATCATCTACAGCACGAGCCCTGATGCCGACCGTGCTTTCCTGCGGGACGTACTCAAGCTGACGAACGTCGATGTGGGCGGCGGTTGGCTGATTTTTGGATTACCGCCGGCGGAAGTTGCAGTGCATCCGTCCGAGGAGAACGACGTTCACGAGTTTTATCTGTTGTGCGACGATGTCGAGGCACTCATCGCGGAGATGAAGGAGCGGGGCATCGCGAGCAGCCCCGTGCAGAGCGAGAGCTGGGGTCTGATCACGCGGCTGACGCTGCCGGGCGGTGGAAAGCTCGGCATCTATCAGCCACGGCACGCGCGACCGGAGCCAATGAGCGCGTGAAGGCCTGGAGCTCCCAAGAGC
>JBDHHM010000209.1:0-5151 GCA_039589355.1 Gemmatimonadota bacterium
CTCGTATCCAGCGCCGGCGAGCTCCACGCGCAACGCTTCGTCGAAGCCCACGGCGGCGAACTTGCTGGCGCTGTAGTCGCTGAGCTTCGGGGCCGCAGCCAGGCCGGCAGCCGAGGCGACCGTCACGATGTGCCCGCTTCCCTGCTCAAGCATGCCCGGCAGGAAGGCGCGCACCGTCCAGAAGTGGGCGAGCGTGTTGATGTCGAAGGTGCGCCGGATCTCGGCGTCCTCGGACTCGAGGATCGGCTTCCCGGTCACGATGCCGGCGTTGTTGATCAGGATATCGACCGGGCCCCAGTCATCGAGCACGCGCCGCGCGCCGGCCTTGATCTCGTCGGCGTCGGAGACATCGCAACGATAGGAGGAGACCTTGTGGCCGCGGCCCTCGATCGCGCGGCCGACGTCGGCGAGCGCCGCCTCGTCGATGTCCCAGAGGATGGCACGGGCGCCTGCGGCGGCGATCTTCTCGGCCAATAGCCGTCCGATTCCGCTGCCCGCCCCGGTGATGAGGACATTCTTTTCCCGGAAGTCAGTCATCGCCGCGTATCAATAACCCGGCCGAGCCGATCACTTCAAGGCCGCGAGGAACTCGAGCACGAGGTCGTTGAACTCGTCGGGCTTCTCCATGTTCACCATGTGGGCCACATCGGGGATCACAACCTTCCGCACGTCCGGCACCTGCCCCGCAATGAGATCGACGATCTCGTCGATGACGGGCATGTCGATGCTGCCGACGATCGCCAATGTGGGCACCTTGATCTCACCCAACCGCTCAATGGCCGGCGGCTCCAGCTGGCGGCTCAGATTCCAGTACCGCCAGCGCTCGCCGCTTCCCTCCAGCATCGTCAAGACTTTCTCCCGCACGGCTGGGTTTACCTGCGACGGTTCACGCCGCGGACCGTCGCACCAGTACTTGGCGAATACCTCGATGGCCGCCGTGAAGCCGCCGGTCTCGAAAGCAGCCGTCAGTTCTTCCATGTAGGCTTGGAGTTCCTCGTCCTCGACCGTGTGACCGGACAGTCCGGGACCGACCAGCACGAGCGCCGATACCATCTCCGGGTATGCCAGTGCGAAGTCGGTGGCGATTTGGCCACCCATGGAAAGTCCGATGACGGTCGCGCTTGGGACCTGCAGCGCCACCATCAGCCGATGCAGGTCCTCGTGGTCGGCGAAGGTCACCGAATCGGTCCGGGACAGACCGTGGCCGCGCACGTCGTAACGGATCGCGCGAAACCGGCGCGCCAAGACCTCGAACTGGCCGTCCCACATGCGACGATCCAGAAAACCGCCGTGGATCATGACAACCGGAGTTCCCTGCCCCGCCTCCTCGTAGTAGAGCCGAGCGCCCTCGACGTCGACGTAACCGGTATTCACTTCGACCGGCTCGCCGCCGCAGCCCAGAGCCAGCAGAAATGCGACCGAGCACACGCGCTTCATGAGCGTTCCTCCCAGGGTTGAGATGCTCAAGGTCGGAATGCGGCCAGGCAGCGGCAAGTGGCTAGTAAAAAGCCCCCGCCCGCGCAGGACGGGGGCTCGAAGGCCCCCCGGTGCTAGGCTAGAGCCGTATCAGTCGTCGTCGAAGTGCTCGAAATGTATCTCGACCTTCCTCTCGACCGTCACCTTCGGCTTCTCGCAGACGATGCAGAACTCGCTGCCCTGCGCGCTCAGTCGGTGGACCGCGCTGGAGAGCCGCCGCTTGGCCTCTTCCTCTGTTATCTTGCCGTCGAACAGGTCGTCGCTCACCTGCTTCGCGATGTCGTGGATCCCCGCCAACTCGGAATCGCCCTCCGTTATCTCCTTGTGAACGACCTCATCGTCCACCCTCGTCTCCTCGATCCAGTGTTGCTGGCCCTCTCTCCGCTTCTTCTTGCGACCGTCTTCCTTACGGAACTTGAATTCCCTGGGCACGTCGACTCTCCTGCTGAGGACTGCGAGATGGCGGTGGGAGGGAACTCAGTATACACTCCGGTCGCGCGGCCCGTTCCTCCGCTGCCGGTGGTGACAGCCGCTCAGAAGGTGAACGACGCTGAGAGATTGATGCCAGGCGCAGGCTGCGGCGTCACGCTCACGCGCAGCCCCTCGAGCGGCACCGCCTCCCAGCGCTCGCCGGGAAAAGCGACCCCGATTATCGCGCCGATCCCAAACCCGGCGGCGGCTGACAGCAAGGGGTATCGGACTTTCTGCCAAACCGGCCGTGCGACCCACTCGACGGGCGCCTCCTCATCGGTGATCCGGACAGTCGGCGCCGAGGTACCTTCGTCGACGATCATGAGGAACGTGCCGACGACGGCGCCGATGGCCGCTCCGATGCCACCGAATCTGAGTGCCCTCGACTTCCGGCCGCGGCTGACGTCGAGAGCGGTTACTGAACCGAGCGGGACCGCGAGATCGGTGCCCCAGCCGTCCGATCTGACGACGATTGTGTCGGCGTCCAGCCGGGCGACCGTCCCTTCCAGACGCTGGCCGGCGACGGCCGGTGCCGAGACACGCACCCTGGTCCCCAGCGCTAGGGACGTTGCGTCCTGGGCGAGCAGACCGACCGGCGCGGCCAGTACTATCGCGGCAGCGAGTGAAGCGATCCTGATTGCCATCATCGTCAAGCTCCTTTGCAGGCAATGGCCGAGGCTCGCCGCAAACGTGGCCGCATCCGGTCAAGAGCGGGTCAAGCGCCGGGTGATCCGGTCACCTTGCTTCCGCCGCCTTCCGACCAGACTTTCTCACCCTGTCCCATCTGTCCCGGTAAGGCCCTGTCTCACGGAGGGAACGATGCGTGTATTGCGTGTATTCATGGCCCTGGCTGTCCTGGGGGTGCTTCTCCCCGCCACGTCGGCGCGGGGCCAGACACCGGCCCAGCAGGCGGTGGAGATGGCCGAGCGGCTGGTGAGGGAGCACGATGCCCTGGACCACCGACTCGACGTCCTCGAGAAGCTGATCGACGATGTGCTCTGGTTCGACCGGGTCGGCGACCTGGCCGTCGTCGAGAAGGTTCGGATCTACGGGCCGCCGCTGGCCAACGAGCCGAACCCGCCGCCCAGCGGCGCGGGCAATCCGTTCAAGTTCTATACGTACGTGTTCACGCCGCGCGAGGACTTCGGCGGCCGGAAGCTACCGCTACTGGTGCTTCCCCACGGTGGCGTGCACTCCGACTTCACGACCTACCATAGCCGGATCGTTCGGGAGTTGATCGCCCAGGGGTACATCGTCGTGGCACCGGAGTACCGCGGCTCGACGGGCTACGGCCGCGGCATCTATCGGGCCATCGACTACGGTGGCCGCGAGGTCGGCGACTGTCTGGCGGCCCGTGACTGGGTCGTCGAGAACCACCCGCGCGTCGACGAGGACCGGGTCGGGCTCATCGGCTGGAGCCACGGCGGTCTCATCACGCTGCACAGCCTATTCGACCACCCCGACAAGTACGCTGTCGGGTTCGCCGGCGTGCCGGTCTCCGACCTGGTGCAGCGGATGGGTTACCTCGGCCCAGGTTACCAGGCCTACTACGAGGCGGAATACCACATCGACGCGACACCGCGCGAGAACCTCGAGGAGTACAAGCGCCGCTCACCGGTCTGGAACGTCGAGAAGCTCACGCGCCCGGTGCGGATCCATGGCAACGTGTCCGACGAAGACGTCAACGTGATCGAGGTCGAGCACCTGATCCAGGCGCTCACGGCGGCCGGCAAGGACTTCGAGTATGAGATCTACGATCTGCCGGGCGGCCACAGCTTCGACCGACTCGACGTGCCCGAGGCCTGGGAGGTCCGCCGGGTCATCTATGACTTCCTGGCCCGCTACCTGGATCCGCCGCGGCGCGATATAGAGCTGGGGCTGCAGGCAACCGGCCGGGCGTCGCCCTGAGCGCGGCGCGCTGAGGCGCGCGACGTGGTCGAAGCCTACTCCTCCGTGAGGACACGAACGGGGTCGACCTTCGTCGCGCGCTGTGCCGGCCAATAGCAGGCCGCCAAGGCGACGACCAGCAAGAGAAGTAAGACCAGGCCGAAAGTTGCGGGGTCGGTAGGCGACACGCCGAACAAGAATCCCTCCAACCAGCGCGTGAGGTACAGCGCTCCGCCGAGTCCGACGCCAAGCCCCAGCGCCGCCTGCCCCATCCCGCGACCGACAACCGTGCGGCGAACCGCCGACGCCTGCGCTCCCAGCGCCATACGTATGCCGATGTCGCGCGCCTGCCTGCTGACCGAATACGAGAGAACGCCGTAGATCCCCACAGCCGCCAGCACAACGCCGACCGCAGCGAAGATACCGACGAGCGTCGCCCAGTATCGCGGCCGGCCCACCGATGCCGCGAGCCTCTGCCCCATCGTCTGCACGTTCGACAGCGGCACTTCTGGATCCAGGGCATTGACCCGGCTCCGCACCTGCGCCGCGTTTACCGGAGTCCCTCTGCTGCGGATCATCAGATTCACCGAGCGGAACGGATTCTGTGTGTACGACTCGTAGACCACACTCGCATCGACGCCGGCCAGACCCTGATACTTCACGTCGCTCACCACGCCGACGACGGTCACCGGGTTCGTCGTGTTGCCGCCCTCATACAGCTGCCTCCCCAGCACCTCTTCGCCGGGGTAGAAGCGGGTCGCCCAGCGGCTGCTCACGGCCACGACTCGCGGATCCCCGAAAGTGTCGGTCACGTCGGGCAGCCGTCCCTTGAGCAGGCGAACGCCCATGGCGTCGAAGAAGCCTGGAGAGACGATCACCCAGGGCACCGCCGGCTGGCTGCTGCCCGGCGGCACGGGTCTGTCCCGCAGATCGAAGTTGTTGATCATGCCCGGGTTGTTCGGCGGTGCGGCAGAACTGAGCCCGACGGCGGCCACGCCCGGGATCTCGGCGAGGCTGGGCAGCGCCCGATCCCAGAACTGCACTACGGAGGCAGCATCGGGATACCTGCTGGCCGCTATCGACGCCCGCGCCACGAGCAGGTTCTCGGGATCGAAGCCGGGATCTACGCTCTGCAACCGCTCCAGGCTGGTGAACAGCAGCACCGCACCGGCAAGCAGCGGCAACGCCAGGGCGAACTCGGCGGTCACCAGCGCACCGCGGAAGGCGTTCGCTCTCTTCCCCCCCGACCCCGTGCGTCCGCCGCTCCGCAGAGCGGCCCCCAGATCGGAGGTGATCCCGTGGACCAGGGGAGCGAGA
>JBDHHM010000210.1:0-3956 GCA_039589355.1 Gemmatimonadota bacterium
TCCACTGTGCCGCCCACGTGCGCTCCACGCCACCAACGATGGCGGGGTACACGATGTGTCTGCGGAATGGATCGATGAGCGACATATATATAGGAGTGAGCCCACCGGTCTCCCTGATGTAGATCGCCCAGTACATCGTGTAGCCGTCGCCGGTCGGCTCGATCGCCATGCAGAAGAAGGCGTGCGCCGTGAGGTTCATCATCTCGGCCAGCTCTTCGTTCTCGAATGCGTAGACGGTCCGGAACAGTTCGCTTCCGGTGCCAGGCTCCTCGAGCATGCGTGCGCGATCTTCCTCCGTCAGTCGCCTGGTGTACGACGCGGATGGGTCGAAGTATTTCTCGTCGTCCATACCGATAAGGCCACCGACCAACATGCGGAACCCGACCAGTACGGCGACTGCCGTGTTCGCCTCGAGCGGCGAACCTTGGGCGAGGATCTCCTGTGCATCGAGGAGCGTTAGCCCCTCATCGCCGCCCTGCAGGTGAAAGACCCAGACGTCGTGCAGCGGCACATCGGCCAGGAACGAATTGACGCGGAAGTCCTTGGCCTGAAACTCCGACTGTGTGAGACGCGGCTCGCCGCCCGTCGTCACGGACCACAGGAAGGCGAAGTTGACGATGAGAGCGGCGAAGGCGAGCCCGAGCCGCCGTAGCGCTCCTCCGAGACCCTGGAGGCCGGCGAACACTCCGGCCGCCCCGATCGCCAGCGCCGCGGGGACGAGCCAGAGGGCCAGCTTCAAGGGCCCCGCGGCCGCGGCGCCCAATAGTGCGCCGCAGGCTATCCAGAGAACCCAGGCCGGCGGCTTCAGTCGGCCGGCGCGTGCAGCCGCGACGAGGACGGCGATGGCCAGGGTGACGATGACGACATCGGCGAGCACTATCCTCGAGACGGACGCGTAGGGCAAGGAGGGCCAGGCAGCGACGGCCGCGGCGAGCGCCACGACCGTGCCCAGCAGGGCCATGACCAGCGTGGAGATTCTCTTCATGGGTCGCTCATCCGGTACTACGATGAACGACCCTGTTTCGTTTTATTCCTCTCGACCGCGCCCAGCCGTGCCTCGCGGAACTGGGCGCGCACCCGTCCGCCCGATACGGCCATGACGATGGACTGGACGGCGTCGATCTCGTCCTGCGTTATCCCGATCTCTTTGGCAACGCCAAAGTATTCCTCCATTCAAGGGTAGCAGCCGACCGCCATCGCGGACGCCAGATGGAGCATGAGGGTGGTACGCTCGTCGAGGACGTCGTTGTGGCGCGCCGATTCGTAGAAGGCGGTGAAGAGCTTCTGCCGCTCGCTGGTTCGCATCGTCTCTCCTCCAGTGACTCACTCGCAGGCGCAACGTGTCGGCTCGGGCCGATCGGTCGGTGCCAGGTCGTGCAACGAAAGAGCAGGGGCACTGGCGTGACGGCGCTCTCTACGCGCTGCCAGTCTCTTTTCCATGCACGTCGCGTCGACGCAGCGGCAGGTGGTGAATCCCGGTGACCCGGCGACTGCTCTAGGAACCCGCGACCGGTCGACGGGCTCGAAGCCGTGGTGTGCGAAGAAGCCCTCGGCACTGTCGGTGAGCAGATAGACCTCCACGACCCGAAGCCTGCAGGCGAGCTCGAGCGCCGCCTCGACGATCTGGTCGCCAAGCCCTTCACCTCTGCGGTTCGCGGACACCGCCACCGAGCGCAGCAACGCATGCTCGCCGCATACCTCCAGCGCCGCGCAGCCGACGAGGCGATCGCCAGCTCTCGCTGCGAGTATGAGGGTGCCCGGGCGACTGGCGAGTCCCGCTTCGGGCAGACCGCATTCGTCCAGTAATGCCAGGATCTCCGGCAGATCCGAGGGTCGAGCGAGCTCGATTTTGGTTTCCATCTCTATATCCTCCACTCAAGACTACCTACGCCGCAACCATCTGGAACAGGTAACCGATCCCGATCACACCGACCGTGAATACGGCGACGATGCGCCAGAGCAGAGCTTTGGGGATGATGCGGGAAAGGAGTATGCCCTCCGGGAGACTGAACCCGTTTGCCCCCATCAGGAACGCGGTCACCGCGCCGATCCCCACGCCCTTGGCGATCAGCGTCGAGGCGAGCGGCAGCAGCACCAGGATGCTCGCGTAGACCGGGACGCTGAGCAGCGCGGCGCCGGGCACGGCCCATACCGAGTCGGGCCCGGCCAGATCCACGATTAGTGATTCCGGAACGTAACCGTAAACCGCCGCACCGATGGCGACGGCGACCACCAGCGGCACCGCGAACTTCCGTAGGTCGCGCAGACTCCGAACGAACGCGCGCCGAATGCGGTCGCGGAAACGCTCGGTAGCGAAAGCAGCCGGTGCGACGACCGGCATCGCCAGCGTCGCCGAACCGGCCGCCCCAGCAAGCGTGCTCATGCGCATGGCCGGGCTTGGTCCCTCGATGCCTGCCGGTGGTTTCGCCCCGCAGCCACAGCTCGAGGCGGGCACGGTGACCTCGGCCGCGGCCGCGATGGGTTCGTCGGCCGCATTCCAGCGCGCCACGATGACAGCGCCCATCGCCGAGGCGCCCAACGCCGTCGCTGTGTACAGCACCGCGTACTCCGCGCCCATCAGACTCCACAGCAGCGCCATCGCCACCGGGCTGATCAGCGGCGACGCGATGAGGAAGGCGACTAGCGGCGCCGTCGGCACGCCTGCCAGTCGCATCCCGTTCACGATCGGCACCGTCGAACACGTGCAAAAAGGCGTTACCGCTCCCAGCGCCGTCGCCAGCGGCACCTTCGAGTACGCCGACCCTCCGCCCAGCCAGCGCTGGATCCGTTCCGGTGTCAGCAGGTCCACGACGAGATAGACAAGTGTGCTCACCAGGAGGAAGAGCGGCACCAGCTGCGCGAGCAGAACGAGTCCGAATCTGAGCGAGTCCATAGTTGCAACTAACAACTAATAGTCCAAATCTCAGCGCCTCGTTGCCACGAGGCGCTCGCTTTATCAGTCGAGACTACAACACGTCCCGCCGGTCGTGCTCACGCGACCCTTGGCCGCTTCGGCCAGCCGTCCGATCAGCGCGATCATCGCGGCTCGCACGTCGGGGTCGAAATCCGCGATCAGCCGTTTCTCGCGCTCCTCGATGTCTTCCCTGATGGCTTTGTAGAGCCGGTGACCGTCGTCGGTGAGGGCCAGCAGGACGGCGCGGCGGTCCTCCTCATGAGGCTGCCGGCGGAGAAGCTTCTTGCGCTCGATGGCGGTCACGACGCGGCTCACTGTGCTCTTATCGAGGTAGAGCTGGCTCGCCAGCTCGTTCAGCGTCAGCGGCCCGTGCCGGGCCAGGCTCTCGAGAGCGTAGTACTGGGTGACGGAGATATCCTGGCAGCAGATCCGGTCCCGGTCCCTGAACTGGTAGACCCGGATCAGGTCTGCCAGCGCGTCGTAGAAGGCGGCGGCGTCCCGGTCCAGGGCGGGATCTGTGGCTGCTGTCTTGGCTCCAGTCATAGCGTCTCTCTTGGCGAGCTGGGACTAGTTGTTACTAACAACTATAATCCCGGCTCCCGCCCGTGTCAATGTCGGAGCCGCTTGCCGTCCTGGTGGAGATCCTGCAAGATCCGCCCGTGATGTACTCCCATCCGAGAGAGCCACATGGCCGGGCGCTGCGCGATTTCTTCGGCGGCGACCGGGACGCATCGATCGTCGTGCACAGCAGCCTGGGCGAGCTCTTCTTCCGAGCGCCGGAGGATTTCTTCCCGTTCGAGCGCGCGGCAATGCCGCTCTGTCGCGGCCGGGTTCTGGATGTGGGTGCCGGCACGGGCGTTCACACGCTGTACCTGCAGGACCAGGGTCTCGAGGTCTGCGCGATCGACGTGCTGCCGGAGGCGGTGGAGATCATGCGGTCGGCCGGCGTACGCGATGCTCGGCTGGCCGATGTGTGGGAGTTCGAGGACGAGCCGTTCGACACGATCCTCATGATGATGAACGGGATCGGGATCCTCGGGAC
>JBDHHM010000211.1:0-4314 GCA_039589355.1 Gemmatimonadota bacterium
ATGACCTCGACGATCTCGCGAGCTTCACCGGCATGAGCAGCGAGGCCTGTCGCGAGCGTATCCACTCGTACACCATCGCGGAACTGGCAGAGGCCTGGCGGCGCGCCGACCCCAGGACACCCCAAGAGGTTCTCGAGTTCTACCGCTCGGCAGACGAATACATCTGGGAATTGATGCAATGGCACGCGAGCCGGGAGCGACGCATCTACAGGGAAGCTTTGTCGTTTGTGGCCGAGCATTTCTCTCCCGCAGCTGGTTGGCGACGCGTCTTCGACTTCGGATGCGGAGTAGGAACTGACGCGCTGTTCCTCGCCGCGCAGGGCTACGAGGTCACCCTCACCGACATCGACAGTCCCGCCTTCCGCTTCGCGCGTCACCGCTTCCAGCGCCGGGGCCTGGCCGCCACGTTCCGTGAATCGCGGGGGCTTCCCGAGCCCGATGCCACCTACGACATAGTGGTCTGCTTCGATGTGTTCGAGCACCTG
This sequence comes from Gemmatimonadota bacterium, assembly GCA_039589355.1. GTDB lineage: Bacteria > Gemmatimonadota > Gemmatimonadetes > Palauibacterales > KS3-K002. Next base: position 486 of record JBDHHM010000211.1, read on the forward strand.
ACAGATCCGTTCGCCGCCGCCCGCGTGCTCACACGCCACTTGCGGCCCGGCGGACTCATGCTCCAGCGCGGCACTTTCGAGAGGGACGACCAGCACCCGTGTCACCTGACCGATGGGGTTCGGCGGTTCAGCGGTATGCGCTGGGGTATCCACCTCAGCAGGTTGGGTCTGAAGCCGCGCGCCGGACTGGTGTGCGTGAAGACGACCGGCCTGGAGAGACTTCTGTTGCGCCTACGCTTCGCCATCTGGCGCGCCACCGGACTCTGGTTCTCACGCGTGCCACGTTAGCCATGCAGGACTCATCGTTCGCCTCCATCGTCATACCGACCCGGAACCGGGCCGGGCTCGTGAAGGACACGGTGGACATCCAGGCCGGCACCGATCCGAGCGTCACGTACATACGCCGGCAGCCGGTCTGCGCCAACGCCGCACGGAACGTGGGGATCCGGGCCGCGCGCGGTGACCCCATCGTGCTCGTAGATGATGACATCGAAGCGCCCAGCGACTGGCTGCGGGCATTTGTCGAATGCGCACAGCGCAACCCTGAGGCCGATTGCATCGGCGGCAGGATCCGTCTTCGACTCGAGGGTAAGCCACCGCGATTCTGTGGGCGGGAACCGTTCGGAGACACCGAGCTGGATCTAGGCGACGAGGAGAAGGAAGCGCGGACGGTGTGGAGCGCCAACATGGCCATCCGTCGCTCGGCCTTCGAGAAGATCGGGCCATTGAACGAGTCGCTCAGTATCGCCGGAGACGAGGAGGAATGGGAGCTTCGCCTTCTCGATGCGGGCGGCCGTATCATCTACACACCCGACGCGTGGGTTTGGCATCGGCGTACCCAGTCCGACTTGCGCTTCTGGAGGATGGTCCGCGTGCGGTTCCGCAGAGGTCGGGCGCAGGTCGTCTTCGCGCATGCCATCGGGCGGGACTACCGAGTGCGAACGGAATTGCTCGCCATCGCGCGATCGCTCATTCACGCAGCACGCCGCTGGTGTTCCGCTGGCCTCCTCGCTGCCAGCATACAAGCGGGTAGGATCTGTGGACTGATCGAGACGCGCTTGGTCAACCTACGCCGCGCCCACCGACCAACAGATACGTGATGTCGACACCGGAGTACACGATCGAGGCGCGTCGTCGCGCCAACCTGTGGGCGAGCTTGGCCGAGCTATGGGGCTCGCGAACGCTCGTACTGGCGTTCGCCGAGCGTGACGTGCGCGTGAAGTATAAGCAGGCGTTGCTGGGCCTCGCTTGGGCGATACTACAGCCCCTGGGCTTCCTCGCGATCTTTGCCCTGTTCTTCGGTCGCGTGGCGCGGATCTCGGGCGGCGGTGTGCCGTACGCGGCCTTCGCACTGTCCGCGCTCGTGCCGTGGATATTCCTGCAGACGTCGGTGAGCCTCGGCGCCCAGGCACTGCTCACCGACGCCGGCTTGGTTCGCAAGGTCTATTTCCCCCGCGAGGTGCCGATCCTCGGGTCCGTGCTGAGCGCGGGACTCGACTTCGTCTTCGCGTTCGCTCTGCTCCTGGTGCTCGGCCCGATCCTCGGCATGCAGCTCACGCTGACGGCCCTCCTGGCGATCCCGCTCTGGCTGGCTCTCGCCCTGCTCGCCTCGGGTGTCGCGCTGGCCGTCGGCGCGCTAAACGTTTACTACCGCGATTTCCGCTACGCGCTGCCGTTCCTGATCCAGCTTTGGATGTTCGGCAGTCCCGTAGTCTACCCGCTCTCGTCTGTGCCAGAGAGCTGGCGCTCGTACTACGTGGCGCTCAACCCTGCGGCGGGAATACTCGACGGCTTCCGCCACGTCACGGCGCTGGGCACGCTGCCGGACTGGAATACAGTCGCGGTAGCCCTGGCCGGGTCGGTGGTGGTCGCCGGCCTCGGCTACTGGCTTTTCAAGAAGATCGAACCGGGATTCGCGGACGCGATCTAGTGGTGTAAGCTTGAGAAACACCGTCAGCTTCTACGCCTTCGAACCTGGCGCCCCGGGTGTGCCCGCCGCCTCGGCGACGGGTATTTACGTCGCCGCACTCGCGGCGCTGCTCGAGCGGCACGGCGGTCGCATCGACGTGCGACTTCGGTGGCTACGGCCCGTCGCGCCCGCAGCGCGAACGAGGTTCAGGGAACGGCTGGCGGCGCTCCGCTGGATGACGGGTCAGTTCCGGCAACTGCTGGCCGACCGATCCAAGTACCTGCTGTTCCTCTACCCGAAGGTCCCGGTGCTTGCCCACATCAACCACCCCACCCTGCTGACTCTGGTTGGCCACGGCTACCAGGCCCTGCGGTTGAAAGCGCGCCTGACAGGCCAGCGCATCGTCGTGATCATGGAGGACCTACCGATCGAGATGGCCGAGGGGAGGGCTGCAGCCGGCGGGCCGCCGCCGGACATGCCGATCACTCAGGTGCGTGCCATCGAGCGCCGCCTGCTGCGGGCGGCCCATATCATTGTCACGCCTCCAGGGTATCAGGACACCATTCTCGAACGGCACGGAATCGACCGTCAACACTTCCGGACCTTCCAGCGCAACGTCTATATGCCGGCTGCCCAGCCCGAGCGTGAGCTAGAGATCGAGTTCGATGCCGGGGAGGTGAACTACCTGTACTCGGGTGCCATCGACACGACCATAGCGTCGAATTTTCGGCAGATCCTCCGCTCGATTCAGACTGCTCCCCAGGCGCGCCTGCACGTCTGCGGTCCGGACCGCGACGCGGTCGAGAAATGGTTCGAGGAACTCGGCATCACCAACGCCCGGCACTACGGCCGGCTCAACCTCGCCGCACACGACTGGCTTGCCGGACGATGCGATGCCGGACTGATCCTCTGGCCCACCGACAACCCGTACTTCCACCTGACCCCGACGTCCAAGTACTCGGCGTACGTCTCGAACGGCCTCGCCGTGCTTAGCACAGATCTTAGAGCGGTCGCCGATAACATCCGCAATGATGGCGTCGGCCGGGCGATGCCCATCAATGAGTTGAGCGTCGAGCTCCTGCGCTGGGCCGCGCGCCCCAGCCTGTTCGCCGGCTTCAAGGAGCGCGCACGCCAGCTCGCCCCCGCCGTACGATCCGGCGCGGAGATGGACCCGTGGCTCGACGAGATCGCTCAGGGCAGGTGATGGAAGGCCGCAGGCTGCTCATCGTCTCGTTCTTCTACCCGCCGAACCCGGCAGTCGGCGGTCTGCGAGTGGCGAAGTCCGCTCAATACCTACCCGAGTTCGGTTGGCATCCCACGATCCTCACGGCGGACACGGAAGCCGCCGCTCGGAACGCAGTCCACGCTGACGTTCACGCCACTCGCTACGCATCACCGTGGCGCATCCTCCCGACACGGGACCGCGCCGGCGGTGGCAAAGAAGCCGTAGCCCTACGTGAGCGAGCTGCTCGCGGCGGGTGGGTCGGTCGCGCCGCCTACAGCGCACTGCGACACCTGTTGCCGATGAGCTCTGTGCGAATGCCCGACGCAACACTCGGGTGGGTGCCGTTCGCCGTCGCCGAGGGCCGGCGCCTCCTCGACTCGGGGGACTTCGACGCGATCTTCAGCTCAGCGGGGCCACCCAGCTCACATATCGTCGCGGCGCGCCTCCAGCGCCGCTCGGGCCTGCCCTGGATCGCCGACTACCGTGACCTCTGGTCCGATAATCACTGGGATGTTCGGATCGGAGCCTTCCGCCGTCTGGAGCGGCGGCTGGAACGCCGCGTGTTGCGCCGGGCGGCTCTGATCACAACCGTCGCACCCACCTGGGTAAGGCAGCTACGTGAGTTGCACGGACGTGACGTCGAGGTCCTATACAACGGGTTCGATCCAGCCGACTATCCTTCCGAGCCCCGGCCC
>JBDHHM010000212.1:0-3648 GCA_039589355.1 Gemmatimonadota bacterium
CTGCTCGGGTTGCTCCTCGGTCTCGTCCTCCTGCTCCTCGGCAGCCTCCTTCTCGGCGGCTGCCTCTATCTCTACCATCTGCACCCTGGCTGCCGCCTCGGGATCGAAGAGGAGGCTCTCGAACTCGTCAACGCCCACCTCGCCGGTCGGCGCCTTGATCTCGGAGCCGGTTTCCGCCGCCTTGCGCAGCTCGTCCGGTGTGAGCATGGCGGCGAAGACGACCGGGGTCCAGCCGGCGGCCCGTACGCCGTCGGCGGCCTTGCCCTCGCGCACGCGGTCGGCCGCCTCCTCATCGTCCAGCTCCGCCAGTTTGTCGGCCAGGAAGTCACGGAACTCGGGCCGGTCGACATACTGGGCCATGAGCAGCAGGTGCTGCACGGCAAGCGGCTTGAGATCCGCCTCGATGGACGCAGCTGCGTACGCCTCGATGTGCTCCCGCGCGATCTCCAGGAACCCCTTGCCCAGGCACAGCCAGGCCAAGGTCCGGCGCGTGCGGATCACCTCGGGTACGACGCGGATGATCTTCCTACACACCGCCATCGCGTTGTCGTATTCCCCCGACTGCAGGTAGGCATCGATGGCGTCGCCGTAACGCCTCAGGGCACTCTGCCGGTCACCCTTGACCAGGTAGAGATCGCCCGCCCGGTTGAGGAGCCTGGCGGCCTCATAGCCGTGGCCGATCTTCTCCAACTCCTGCTCGATCCGCTCCAAATCGTCGCTGGCCATGACCGCAGCCGTCGTGCGATTCTCGCGGCGTTCAGAGCTGCCAAATAGACGTTCCAGGAAACCGAGCATTAATGGCATTTGCGAGCCGTTATAGGCAGAACTTCCCTCACCCGACCGATCCGACCGGGTGGAAGATCGCTTGCGGCGGCGGAGGACCGCGGCTCAAATTAGATCGGCCCGCGCAGAGGGTCAACAGAGGGCGGGCGATCACACCGAAGACCGGGAGGGTCAATGCACGTCAGCATCGAATACTGCGTCGTTTGAAACTACGGACCCCGAGCCGCCAGTTTGGCGGACGAGCTCCGTAAGCACAACAGCGATATCGAGGTCGAGCTGATCAAGGGAGGCGGTGGCGCCTTTGAGGTGTGCCGGGACGGCAAGCTGATCTTCTCAAAGCTCAGCACGGGACGGTTCCCCGATACTGAGGAGATCTTCGAGATCCTGGACGAGTAGCCGGAGGCCGGTCGGCCTCACGGTTAGTCCCAGTAGTGGTCCGGCTCGTCCCAGGTCTCAGTCCAGAATCGCTCCTCTTCCTTGGCGATCTGCTCCAGATCGAGGGCGCGCTCGGGCACCTGGCGCTCGGCCAGCCTACCGTGGTCGATGATCTGGTCGACCATATCGTCGGTGAGCCAGCCCTTCTGGGGAGGGATTTTCAGGCGGCGTCGGCGCACGATCGCCATGTACCCACCCGCGAACAGGAGGGCCAGGGCCAGAATAGACAGAATGGCGCCGAGCCAGTAATAGACCGTCATAACCTAAAGCCGAGCAAGCTATGCGGGAGAGGCGCGTATAACGCCTATCTCTATTATTCCGGCTCCCCGCCGCCGTTGTCAATCGCCGGTAACCCATCGCCGAGAGTGAGACCCCCATGATGCTGAAGGCAGCGCTCGGCTACGGCTGTCTCCTGCTGTTCCTGGCCCCGTTCTGCGGAGTCGGCATCTTTATGACTATCAACGGCTTGCGGGCAGCGGTCGCCGGCGAATGGGGCGAGGCTGGCACCTCCCTCGTCTTCGGGCTCGTGTTTGGGGGCGTCGGGTTCGGCCTGCTCGCGGCACTCTTCCACGGCCGCAAGAAGCAACAGGAGCTGGAGCGGCTGCAGGGTGAACATCCCTCGGAGCCGTGGCTCTGGCGACCCGACTGGGCCGCCGGACGAATCGAAGGCTCGTCGCGAGCCAAGATGTTCCTGGCCTGGGGGTTCGCCCTCTTCTGGAACCTCATATCCTACGCCGTCGCGCCCGTCGCAATAGTAGAGGGGTACCTGAAGGAGGATGCGGCGATCACCCTGCTCGTCCTGATCTTTCCTCTGGTCGGCGCCGGGCTGCTCGTCTGGGCGATCCGTGCGACGATCCGCCATCGCAAGTTCGGGGTCTCGGTGTTCCGCATGGCCAGCGTGCCCGGTGTCATAGGCAGAAAGCTGGAGGGAGTCATCCTGACGAACACGATCGTCCGCCCTGACGACGCCTTCCACGTCACACTCGCCAGCGTCAACCGCATCACGACCGGTTCCGGGAAGAGCCAGTCGACGAGAGAGAACATCGTCTGGCAGGAGGAACGCGAGCTCAAGCGCGTACACCAGGTCGGCAGAGCCACGGCCATCCCGGTCGCTTTCCGGTTGCCCCAAGACGTCAGGCAGAGCGACACAACGGAGCCTGGGGACCAGATCATCTGGCGGTTGGAAGCCCGCGCCGAAGTGCCGGGCGTCGACTACCACGCAAGCTTCGACGTGCCCGTCTTCCGGACGCCTGAGAGTGACATCCCGCTACCGCCTGAGGAGGGGGAGGCTTTCTCTGGCGCCCTGGAGGACTACCGGCAGCCGCCCGATTCGCGCATCGTGGTCACAGAGCACATGCGGCGAACCGAGATCTACTTCGCGCGGGCCCGCAACCCCGGCGTCGCGGCGGGCCTCACCCTCTTCTTCATCATCTGGACGGGGATTACCGTCGCGCTGCCACGGCTCGGTGCACCGTTCATCTTCCCCATAGTCTTCGGCCTTTTCGCCGCCCTGCTGTTCTTCGCCGTGTTCCAGCTATGGCTCGGCAGCACACGCGTCGTTCTGACTCCCGACGAAGCACGCGTCTCCTACGGCCCGCTCGGCCGTACCCGCAGGGTCCAGGCCGACGACATCGATGACGTGACGCTCAAGATAGGCATGCAGGCCGGCAAGCGGCCCTACTACGACATCCAGATCGTGAAGAGCAACGGGAAGAGGCTGTACTCCGGACGCTCTATCAAAGACAAGCAGGAAGCGGAGTGGCTGGTGGAGCAGATGAAAGAGGCGCTGGAACTGTAAGTCTACTCGCCGGGCAGGGTTTCTGGAATCACCTCGAACAAGTGGCTGCGATGGAACTCGCCGTCCAGCCAGAGGTCAACTTCCCAGAAGCCTAACATCGAGACAGGGGTGAGCTCGAGGCTGAAGACGGTGATCTGTTCCGCCGGTCCGTCGAGAATCTCGACCAGAAAGACATCCACCTCGTCACCGTTGGGATCGTACCAGACGGCCTCCGCCTCATGCGGCGGCTCGAGCATATTCCAGCGCACCCAGAGGTGGACGATCTCGTCCTGAACGAAAGTATCGGTAATCCCGGCCGGCACGCCCCCGAAGACGGCGAGGGCGAGCACCGACTCGGCCACGTGCGCTCCGGAGAGCGGGCCGACGAGTTCGCCCGACGCTTGTTCGTCATCGCAGGCGGCCAGCACGACGGCATACGCACAGACGAGTAGCAGGTGTCTCCTCATCGCCCCCAAAGATAAGCAAACGAGCGTCGCATGGCACCTACCCACGAGTCCGTCGACGGGTGGCGGCTACCGCGGGTAGGGTGGTAATTTGACCCGGTCTTCCAGCAGCCTGGACGGGTTCGCGGCGGCCTTTCAGTGGGCCCGAATACAGCGTCGCCACAAACCGTGTGATGGCAATGGAGATAG
>JBDHHM010000213.1:0-4023 GCA_039589355.1 Gemmatimonadota bacterium
GCGCGGTTCAGCTGTTGGCTGCGCTCTCGGCAGCCCTCGCCGTCGCCGGCTTCTTCATCTTCCGCTTCCTCGCGGCCCGCATGGGAACAGGCCAGGCCTAGACCGGCTACCGGCTACCGGCCACCGACCACCGCCCCGAGCCCGCCCGAACGAGAAAACCTTGACTCAGCAGCCGGCCTGATACAACATTCAGGACCTACATTTCCACGCCGGCTAAGCCCACCCCCCACAAAGCCCAGTCGCGGGAGGATTTCCGATGCGCAGGAGAACGTGGCACCCCTGAGCCTGGCTCTCTTGCTCGCCTTGGCGGCTGCCGTTGGGGCCCAGCAGCAGATGACCGCCGGGCTCGAAGTCGCCGAAGCCGTCATTACGACAGCCGTGGTCGACCGCCAGCCGGCCGACAACCTGACTACCGTCGCCAAGGATGTCGGCACCGTTTTCTGCTGGATGCGGATCACCGGTGCGGAGGGCGAGATCCAGGCCGAGCACGTCTGGTACAAAGACGACACCGAGGTGGCCAGGGTACCGCTCCGCATCGCCGGCACCAACTGGCGTAGCTGGAGCTCGAAGAACATCGACCCCATGTGGACGGGCAGCTGGCGCGTGGACATCGTGGGACCGGACGGGGCGGTCTTACAGTCGGTTTCGTTTACGGTCGGCTAGGGACCAGTGATCGGTAGCCGGTGACCGGTAAACGGGGACCCGATTATCAGCGACACTCCTCCCGCCCGCTCATAATCGGGTCACCGGTTACTGATTACTGATTACTTATCAACGGGCGCGAGGTGCCGGACGCCGCCTGGGCCTGCGACGATTACATCGGTACCCAGTCCCAGGAACAGCCCGTGCTCCACGATCCCCGCACGCGCCACCAGCCTGGCGGCCAGCGTGACGGGATCGTCTATGGGGCCGAACCCGGCATCGAGGATCCAGTTGCCCTGATCGGTGACATAGGGCTCGCCACCTACCATCTGCCGCAGCTTCACTTCCGCGCCCAGCGAAGCGAGGAAATCTCTTTCCGGAGTCCAGCCGAACGGGATGACCTCCACGGGCAGCGCGCACTTCGTGCCCAGCGCCGGGGAGAGCTTCGATTCGTCCACGACGATGACCTCGCGACGGCTCGCCTGAGCCACGATCTTCTCGCGCAGCAGTGCGCCGCCACCGCCCTTGATCAGATCGAAGTTGGGCGCCACCTCGTCCGCCCCGTCGATGGTGATATCAACGACCGGCTTATCCTTCAGCGTCGTCATGGGGATCCGGAGGCGTCGCGCCTCCGCCGCCGTGGCCTCCGAAGTCGGCACGCCGACGACGTCCTCCAACTCGCCCGCCTGCAGCAGCTCACCGATACGCCGCACCGCGAAAAGCGTTGTGCTGCCGGTCCCCAGTCCGACGACCATGCCGGACTTCACGTACTCGACGGCCCGCTCGGCTGCCTGCTTTTTCAGGGTGGCCGTGTCTTCGCTCATGGCTCGTGCTCCGCTCCGATCACCGGTGACCGCCAACGAAAGTCAGCGGACGACCTCTACCGGCCCGAGTATCTTGTTGTCGGGATCCGCCTCCACGCGCTGCGGCGCGCCCGGGAGCTCCCACTCGAAGGAGCTCTCCCGGTCCCGAACCTCGAACGTCCGGCGCAGGCTGTAGCCTTCACCCTCGGCCTCCAGATCGAGCTGGAAGCGAAAGCCCCGCCACTGCTGTCCCTGGCGGACCTGAACGCGCAGCTCGCTCGCCCGGGCATCCCATGAGTGCTCCACCTCGACCTGTGGATAGCCGGGCCGGTACAGCCACTGCTCGAAGAGCCAGCCGAGCTCCTTCCCGGATGTCTCCTCCATGATCTTTTGGAAGTCGGCGCTCAGCGCCGTGCCGTGCAGGTGATCGGAGTAGTAGCGGCGGATCCCGGCGAAGAAGGCTTCGTCGCCCACGGTGGCCCTGAGCATATGGAGCACCCAGGCGCCCTTCTGGTAGCTGTTCGCGCTTAGCACCCTGAAGAGGTTCTCGGGCTCCGCGTCGATCACGGGCCGTGCCACGGCATCCGACCTCAGGTAGCTACCCTCCGACCGCGCCCGCGACGCGGCCCCGACGTCCTCACCGTCGACCATCTCGAAGAAGACGCTCGTGAAGTAGGTTGCGAAGCCCTCCGACAGCCAGACGTGCGGCCATTCGTGCTCGGTGACGGCGTCACCGAACCACTGGTGAGCGATCTCGTGCGCCAGCAGGCCGTCGGCGGAATCCATGCGACCGACTCGTTCCGTCAAGAAGATGGCGCTCGAGTTCTCCATGCCGCCGAACCGCGTCGACGATTGCACGAGCGCCAGCTTCTCGTAGGGAAAAGGCCCGACCAGGCTATCGAAGAACGCGACCATCTCCGGCGCCCGACGGAAGAGCCCCAGTAGGTGCTCCTCGTCCTCCGGATAAGTCCACTGGGTGACCCGCACGCAGGGCGAGGCTTCTACATCGCAGCCGGAGGTCCCCAGCTCCCGCTCCACCAGCTCGCCGGCGCCCAGCACCATCGTGTAAACGGGGATCGGCCGGTCCGTCGCCCAGACCCAGAGCCTGGTCCCATCCTCGGCCTCGATCACCTCGCGCAGCTCGCCCACCGCCACCACCAGCCACTCCTGCGGCGCACGCACACGGAACTCCACCGTCGCTTTGTCGCTGGGGTGATCGACGCCCGGGAACCAATAGCGCGCCCGGTTCGGCCAGTTGTCGGCGAAGACCGTGGGTCGGCCGTAGCTGTTGCTCCTGAAGACGAGGCCGTCCTCGGGCGCCCCTGCGTAGAAGACCCGAACCACGACCGTATCCCCGGCGGTCGCGGTCCGGCCGAGCTCGATCTCCAACCGCTCACCCGTCCGTTGATGATGGGCCGACGCGCCGTCCACCGTCACCGAATCGACGGTTAGCCCGACGAGGTCGAAGCGCACCCGCTCCATCCCGTCGACCGAGACGCGAAACGTGATCTCGGCCTTGGCGCGGTATGCCTCCGCATCCGGACCCACATCGACGGCGATCCGGTAGCCCAGCACGTCGAGCGGCCTTTCCGGTTCTCCCGACGCCGGCCGCCGGGCCGGTGCATCCGGCGCCGGCGCCGCGCTGAGACACGCGCCGAGGATGAGGACGCCAAACGAGCTAGCTCTGCGTGTCCACATGTCTCCTCACGAAGTCGGCGAACCGCCGGAAGTACTCGGCGCCGCCTACCATCAACATGTCGTTGTGATCCGCGCCCCGCACCTCGTACCACTCCTTCGGCTCCGCGGCCGCCTCGTAGAGACGACGACCCATACGCGCCGGGACGATCGTGTCCGAGTCGCCGTGGATGAACAGCACCGGCGCACGAAGCTGCGGCACCTTCGAGATCGAATCGAACTTGTGGGTCATCGAGCCGACCAGCATCCCGGGCAGGAAGGAGTAGTGGAGCTTCGCCAGATCCTGCGCCGAGGTGAACGACGACTCGGCCACCAGGGCCGCGGCAGGCTGCTGCGTCCCCAGCTCGATCGCCACGGCGCCGCCCAGCGAGCGGCCGAAGATCACCAGACGTGCCGGGTCGACACCCCGCTCTTCCGTCAGGTAGCGGTAGGCCAACAGGCCGTCTTCGTAGAGCGCCCCCTCCGACGGCTTCCCATCGCTCTTCCCGTAACCCCGGTAGTCCATGATCAGCACGTTGAGGCCCAGCGCCACGAGCACGGAGACGTTGTCCAGCCGGTCGTACAGGTCGCCGGCGTTCCCGTGGAAGAACAGGAGATCGGCGAAGGCCCCGTCGGTCCCGGCGTAGATCCCGTGCACTCGGACACCGTCCGGCGTCTCCAGCCCTCGACGTGCGGCGTCGGCGCGTCCTCTCGCACACGCGACGGAAAGTAGATTAACTGCCGTTCCAGCGACTCGAGCATTAGCCGGCCACCCAGTAGAAAAAGAACGACCGCGGCCAGTACGCCGACCACGACATATACGAGCCTTCTGCCGATGCCGTGGAACCGCGAACCTTGCGAAACCCTCAGTTGGTCAGCCACGAGCCAAGAAAATAAGCGCCGG
>JBDHHM010000214.1:0-6757 GCA_039589355.1 Gemmatimonadota bacterium
AGGCCGCCGGTCAGCGCCTGCACGGCGATACGCGTGAGCGGAACGAGCGCCAGCAAGAACACACCGACGCGTACGCTAGGCTCGACCCAACGCCGTGATCTTCGGCGTTCGACGTTCGATGTTCGACGTTCGACGTTCACCCTAGTAATTCCGCCGCAGATCCAGCCCTTCGTACAGGTGGGCGACCTGCTCAGCGTAGCCATTGAACATGAGCGTTTCGCGCCGCCGAAACTCGCCCAGCCGCCGCTCGCGGCTCTGGCTCCAGCGCGGGTGGTCGACCTCGGGGTTCACGTTGGCGTAGAAGCCGTACTCGTCCGGGGCCGTCTGCGCCCAGCTGTTGAGGGGCATCTCGCGCGTGAATCGCAAAGACACGATCGACTTAATGCTCTTGAACCCGTACTTCCAGGGTACCACCAGCCGGATCGGCGCGCCGTTCTGGTTGGGCAGCGTCTTCCCGTAGAGCCCCACCGACAGAATGGTCAGTGGGTGCATCGCCTCGTCCATCCTCAGCCCTTCCACGTACGGCCAGTCGAGCACCGCCCGCCGCTGTCCCGGCATCTGCTCGGGGTCGTAGAGCGTCCTCAGCTCGACGAACTGTGCGCGGGAAGTCGGCTCCAGGTCGTTGATGAAATCGCGCAGCGGGAAGCCCAACCACGGTATGACCATCGACCATGCTTCGACACAGCGTAGCCGGTAGATCCGCTCCTCGGCCGGGTAGCGCTTCAACAGGTCTTCGACATCGTAGACGCCCGGATTGTTGCACTCGCCTTCCACCGTGATCGTCCAGGGACGCGGGTTCAGCGTGTGCGCGTTCTTCGCCGGGTCGTCCTTGCCGGTTCCGAATTCGTAGAAGTTGTTGTAGTCGGTCACGACGTCGTAAGGCGTCAGCTCATCGTCCTGGAGCGTGACGGCCGACCCGGCCGCGCCGCCATCGCTGCCGCAGGCGGCGAGCGGCGAAACCGTAGCAGCCAGTCCGAGACCGGCCCCGGCCGCCGCGGCCCGCCTGATGAACTGGCGGCGGTTGATAAAGAGTTCCTCGTCGGTGACTTCGGACTCTGGGATGTCTGGGGGTCGTCTGATCAGCATTCCGGCTCCCTTTTGCATTCTCAGAAACGGCTTGACCGGGCCATGTACCGGGTCGCGACGGAAACACCGCGGGCCGGCTGATTGTTCCCGGTCTCGCGGCCGGTTCGACTTGACAGCCCCAGGGCCGCCACCGACCTTACTCAACTTCGCTCACCAGATATACCTCTTAATAGGATCGAGCACGATGATACGATCGCGCATTCACTCGTGGCCGCTGGCCCTGCTGGCCGTCGCCCTGGCGTGGCCGGGCGGGCTATCGGCTCAGTTCAACGATCCGCCGGCCCCGGCCGCCTACGTCCTGCAGGGCGTAACGGTCGTGCAGGCCGACGGTAGTACGCTTCCGGGGGTCACCCTGGTGGTCCGCGGCGGCCGGATCGAGGCCATGGGCGCTGACGTCCGGGTGCCGGCAGACGCCAAGCTGCTGGAGGGCGACACGCTCTACGTGTACCCGGGGATCTTCGACGCCCACGGTGAGGCCGACTACGAGTTCCCCGAGATCGAGGTCGATCGAAGCCAGGTCGCCTCCTGGAACCCGCCGCGGCACGTGCAGAGCTTCATGCCGCATCGCCGAGTCGTTGACTATCTGACGGCGACCGGCGCTGACTTAGCCGACCAGAGGAAGAGCGGCGTCGTCGCTGCGGCGGTCCATCCGGAAGGCAGATTGATGCCCGGACGCGGAGCGGTACTGGTTTTCCGGGCGGACGCCGATACGCCCGGACGGCTGGTAGCCCAGCCCGAGCTCGGGCCGCTCATGACCTTCCGAGGGTCGCAGGGCGGATATCCCGGGACGCTGTTCGCGGTGATCGCCTTCTATCGCCAGATGTTTGAGGACGCCGCGCATCAGGCGGCGCACATTCAGGCCTACAATCGCGATCCCGCCCGCATCGCACCGCCGGCCTGGGATGTCGACATGGAGATCGTCCGCTCGCTGATGGGCGGCGCGACACCGGCCTTCTTCGCCGTCGACTTCGGCCGCGACATCCAGCGCGTGCTCAAGCTGGCCCGCGAGCACGATTTCCGGCCGGTCATCGTCGGAGGCGATGAGGCCTGGAAGGTCGCCGAAAGGAAGATGAGGGAGAAGAAGAAGAGCCCGGGGCCGTAGACACTAACGATGATGAGGGGCTCGACGCGGCGGCGCTCCGCGAGAAGCAGCGGATCGAGGATATCTACGCCAACCCCGGTCGCCTGGCTGCGGCGGGAGTCCGCTTCGCGCTGACGAGCGGCGGCGGTAAGGCTGACAAGGCTGACATCCTCGAGGAGACCCGCAAAGCGATCGAGTACGGTCTCTCTGAACAGGACGCCCTGAGCGCACTGACCGCGACACCGGCCTCCATGTTCGGCCTCGATTACTATTCACGAGTCCGCACCGGCGGACCCGCGACTTTCGTCGTTACCGACGGCCCGCTGTTCGCGGAGGAGACGTCGATTCGCTACACCTTCGTCGACGGCGCGCTCGAGAAGGGCAAAGAGGATAGAGCGATCGGAGACGAGGAGCCGGCAGTCGACATGACCGGCAGCTGGGACGTCACGATCAATGCCGAAGGTGAGTCGATCGAAGCGAAGATGACGGTCGAGCAGGAGGGCGCAGAGTTCGAGGGCACGATGACCTCGCCGTTCGGCTTGGCCAACATCCGCGACGGTGTCGTCTCCGGTACGGACATCGCCTTCTCGATCGTCTTGGATATAGGCGGCGAGTCGATGGTGATCGATGTCACGGGAACCGTAGAAGGTGACCGCGATGAAAAAGCTGGCAACGCTGTTTTCAGTTATCGCTCTCCTGGCCGGCCCACTGGCATCGCCTGCGATGGCTCAGTGGGACGTGCAGATCGGGCCCGGAGAGATCGACGTACCACGTGGCACAGTAGTGATCCAGAACCTGGATGCCGTTTGGACCGCCGCCGGTGAGGTGCTCGAGAACGTCTCGATCGTCATCCGCGACGGGATCATCCGCGAGATCGGCGCCGACGTGTCGGTACCGCGGGATGCCGAGCTGATCGACGGGACCGGCTTCACTGCGATACCGGGGCTCGTCGATGAGCATTCGCACACCGCGATGGACCGGAGCACCAACGAGGGCAGCACACCCGTGTCGGCGGAGGTGCGCGTCATGGACGCGCTCAACCCGGAGAGCCTCAGCATCTACAGGGCGCTCTCCGGCGGTGTGACCACCTCGCTCATCCTGCACGGCAGCGCCAACCCGATCGGTGGCCAGGCAGCGGTAATCAAGATGCGTTGGGGGATGGACGATCCCGAGCAGCTGCTGTTCGAGGGCGCGCCCCAGTTCATCAAGTTCGCGCTGGGCGAGAACGTGACAGGCAAGAACTGGAGCCCTCAGGGCCGGGCACGCTTCCCGCGCTCGCGCGCCGGTGTCGAGTCTTTCTACGACCAGGCGTTCACAGCGGCACTGGAGTACAAGCAGGCTTGGGACGAATACAACGCTAATCGTCGCGCCTACCCGGTGCCGCCGCGCCGCGACCTGCGCCTGGAGACGCTCGTGCGCGTCATGGACGGGAAGATCCTAGTGCATGCCCACTCCTATCGCAGCGACGAGATCGTGATGCTGATGCGAGTTGCGGAGCGCTACGGCTTCAGAATAGATGCGTTCACCCATGTGCTCGAGGGCTACAAGGTCGCCGACGAGATGGCGGCGCACGGCGCGTCGGGATCGACGTTTTCCGATTGGTGGGCGTACAAGCTTGAGGCCTACGACGCGATCCCGCATAACGCGGCGATCATGCACGAGCACGGTGTGCTGACTAGCCTGAACTCGGATATCTCGTGGCTCCAGGCCTTCATGGTCTACGAGTTCAACAAGCCGGTGAAGTACGGCAACGTGTCGCGCGAGGATGCGCTGCGCATGCTTACCCTCTACCCGGCACAGCAGCTGCACATCGACGACAAGGTCGGCAGCATCGAGGTCGGCAAGGAAGGCGATATCGTCCTGCTGAACGGCGATCCGTTCAACGCCTACTCGCGGGTCGAGAAGACGGTCGTCGATGGCATCCTGTATTTCGATCTCTCTCGCGACCCCGAGATGCGTGGGCTGCCCGTGCGTCCGTTGCCTGAGGCGGCGCCCACCCCGGTGGCCACGGCACCGACCACGGCGATGGCGTCGGCGAGCACGTCCAGCGCGACTAACGGATCCGATGGCTCGGAGGCCAACGTGGCGCTCGTCGGCGCGACCGTACACCCGGTCTCTGGTCCCGAGATAGCCGATGGCGTGGTAATGATCTCGGGCGACCGCATCAGCTTCGTCGGTCCCCGGGCCGGTGCCGATATCCCGGCCGGTGCCGAGGTGATCAACGTCGCCGGAAAGCACATCTACCCCGGCATGATCGACCCGATGACGCAGGTCGGCATGATCGAGGTCGGCCAGGTGGCCGCGAGCCGCGATGACCAGGAGACGGGGCGCTACAACCCCCATGTCAATGCGCTCTGGGGGGTCCACCCGCACAGCGTAGAGATCGGCGTGACCCGCGCCAACGGGATCACGACCGTGCTCGCCGTGCCGGGCAGCGGCGTCGTCCAGGGCGCCGGTGCGGTGATCCAGCTGAGCGGCGACACGCCCGAGCGGATGGCGGTGGCCGAGCGCGCGGCCATGGTCGTGAACTTTCCCTCGCCCTCGGGCAAGGCGTGGGATGATCCGGAGCTCGAGGGCGAACGACTCGAGGAGCTCATCGACCTGTTCGAGCGTGCTGTGGTCTACGCAGCTGCGCCTTCACACAACGATGACCCGACGGCTCCGTTCGACGGTAACGACCGGATGCGCGAGCGTGCCATGCTCGAGGCGATGATCCCGGCCGTCAGCGGCCAGATGCCCGTCTTCTTCCGGGCGAGTAGGGAACGGGACATCAAGACGCTGTTTCTGTTCCTCGAGAAGTTCCCCGAGGTGAAGGCGGTGCTCGCCGGCGCCGACCAGGCCTTCCGGGTAGCGGACGAGCTGGCGGAGCGCGGGATACCCGTCGTCGTCGGCTCGGCCGGTAGCCCGACGATGGATCGGGATGATCACATCGCCGCCGGCTTCGAGAACGCGCGAATCCTCTACTCCGCTGGCGTTAAGATCGCCTTCAGCACGCAGGACTACGCCAACGTCCGCAACCTGCCGTACCACGCGGCGAAGGCGGTGGCGTTCGGCCTGCCGCAGGAGGTCGGCCTGCGCGCGGTGACGCTGAACACCGCGGAGATCCTCGGGCTGGGCTCGGAGATGGGCAGCATCGAGGTGGGCAAGCGCGCCGACCTCGTCGTTACCGACGGCGACCCGCTGCAGATCGTTACTAATGTCGAGCGGGCGTTCATCAACGGTATCGAGGTCTCACTGGCGGACAACAAGCACACGCGCCTCTACGAGCAGTTCAAGGACCGGCACTGAGGTGTCACGGCCCTTGGCAGAAGAAGCAAGGCGGCCATCCTTCCGGATGGCCGCCTTCTTCCTACCTGCCCGCTGTATTGCGCCTTTGAACCGGTAGGAACTACCTCCCCGGTCCGATGGGCCGCCTGCCGCCTCGTGGTCTCCGGCCCCCGATCCCGGACGGCGTGCAGTCGTCGATCGGACCCATGCCGCCGCCACCCACGACGATGATCACTCCGCCCATGCCGCCGCTCGGGCCGCTCGTGTTCACGGTTCCGCCCCTGCGGGTGAGACGATCCGGTCGTGGCACCCGGAGCGGCGTGAACCCGGACTCCATCAAATGCACCGTCAGCCGCGGCCGCGGCACCACCGGCGTCAGCGGATCCCTAGAGGTCGCCTCCGCCAGTACGTCGTCGTACTCGCTCAAGTCGAGGACGGCCTCCAGCTCGCTCTCGTTCAGCTCGAGGGCCAGCTGCCACGGCTCCGCCTCTCCGCCCGAACTCTCCTCGGGGGGCTCGGGTTCGGGCAGCGTGATCACGCTCAGGGTCGTGTTCCCTGGGCTACGTTTCAGGAAGTTCAGGCGTCCGAATCCCAGCAGCGCTGCGTGCACCAGCACCGATACGCCGAGGCCGACGACGAGAATCCGAGCGTGGAGCGTATTGCGGGCGCGGCGGTCCATCTTCCTCCTCCCAACAAGTGAGTACTACCGGCTTAGCCGTGCTCTCAGGATGGGTAGCGCGCGTCCCTCTGCCTATATCTTCGCGACATCCGTTTGTCGGGTCAAGGACGCGACATCCGTTTGTCGGGTCAAGGACCGGGGATTCGGGGATTCGGGGGATGGGAGTTGGGGATTCGGGGAGGTGAGGAAGGTACAGGATTGTCGATAACCCTGTTTCTGAGCTTCCCAACCTCCCGAGCTCCCCGAATCCCCGAATCCCCGAATCACCTAGCCCCCACCCTGCGACCCGGACCTCGCCCCAGGATGCCTGCCGGCGTCGGTCCGCAGGCGCCGGCGCCGCCCAACGTCACGCGCCGCTGTTCGACGCCAGCACTGCCGTCGGCGTCAGGTGGATCGGAGTGAAATCCGAGTCGAGAGCCGCGGCTGTGATGCGTGGGCGCGGTACGAGCGGTTGGGTGAGCGAACCCGAAGTCGCCGCTGCCAGCACCGCCTCGTACTCGCTCAGGCTCGGCGCGGGCACATCGACCGCTACGACCACGTACTTTGCGGCCAGCCACGAGCCGCCCGCCGCGGCGTCAGCCGCTGCACTCTCCGATGCGCGCTCGGGCGGTTCCGGTATGCGTTCCACCTCCACGATGTCTACG
>JBDHHM010000215.1:0-5673 GCA_039589355.1 Gemmatimonadota bacterium
GCCGGCGACCTACCGCTTTGGCGACCCCGCTCCCCTCTTCCTTGACACTTCTGCGACCCCGATCTAGCTTCTGCCAAAGGATACACGAAAAGGTGGCCCCCCGGAGTGGGGGCTTTTTCATTGAGGTCATCATGTTCGGAGATGGTGTCCGTTGCCTCGTTGTGGTCGGCTCGCAGTGGGGCGACGAGGGAAAAGGGAAGATCGTAGATGTCCTAGCGGGCGACGCCGACTGGATCGCTCGATACCAGGGCGGCGCCAACGCCGGGCACACCGTTCGCGTCGGCGAAGACGAGTTCATCCTGCACCAAATTCCCTCCGGCGTGCTCTACCCGGGCAAGCGTTGCGTGCTCGGGAACGGCATGGTCCTCGATCCGGTCACGTTCCTACAGGAGATCGACGAGCTGAAGGCACGCGGCCACGAGGTGGAGGACCGCATTCTCGTGAGCGTCCGCACGCAGCTGGTCCTCTCCTACCATAAGCTCTTGGATCAGGCCCAGGAGAAGAGTCGCGGCAAAGGCGCAATCGGCACGACGGGGCGCGGGATCGGGTGCGCCTACGAGGACAAGGTCGCCCGGGTCGGGATCCGCGTCGCCGACCTCGCCGAGCCGGACCGTCTGCGCGAGCTCGTGGAGGCGGGCGCCGCGCGTGCGCAGGCCAGGCTCGAGGGCTTGGGCTCCGACCTAAAAGTCGATACGGATGACCCCTACGCAGAGCTCTCTGCCCTCGCGCCGCGCCTGCTGCCCATGGCGTGTGACGTCGGGCTTGCCCTGAAGAAGGCACTGGACCGGCGCGAGAAGGTGCTGCTCGAGGGAGCGCAGGGCGCGATGCTCGACGTCGACCACGGCACCTACCCGTTCGTCACTTCGTCCAACACGACTGCGGGCCAAGCTGCCACCGGGCTGGGCCTCGGTCCGACGACTATCGATGCGGTGCTCGGCGTGGTGAAGGCGTACACGACGCGCGTCGGTGCCGGGCCACTGCCCACCGAGCTACCGGAGGAAGAGGCGGCGCGCTTGCGCGAGCTGGGCGCCGAGTACGGCGCCACGACCGGCAGGCCGCGGCGCACCGGCTGGTTCGACTCGGTGGTGGTTCGCTACGCTGGCCGCCTCAACGGTGTGACGGCGCTGGCGGTGAGCAAGCTCGACGTCCTCGACCCGCTACCCGAGATCAGCCTCTGCGTAGGGTATCAGTACCGCGGCGAGCGCCTCGAGGAGTTCCCGGCGGACCTGTCGATGCTGGCCGAGGTCGAGCCGGTCTACGAGACGATGCCGGGATGGGGTACCCCGAGCAGTGAGGCGCGCCGGCTGGAGGACCTGCCGGCCGGGGCCAGGGCCTACCTGGACCGGATCGCCGAGCTCGCCGGGCTGCCGATCCGCTACGTCTCAGTGGGGACCCGGCGCCGGGAGATCATTGAAGTCCGGTAGCCAGTAGCCGGTGAGCAGTAGCCGGTAATTGGGAGAGCGATCAACCGGCCACCGGCTAGCGCTTACCGGTCACCGGTTACCGGCCACTGGCTACCGCGCGCCGGCCCTTGAAACCGGTCGGGAGACCGCCTAAGTTTCGCGGCTCTCGCGAAGGCAACAAAGGAGTGGAATGGCAACCAGGATTAGACTGCGCAAAGTCGGCCGGAAGAAGCAGGCGTCGTTCCGGATCGTCGTGGCGGGAAGCATGCACGCCAGGGGCGGCAGGATCACCGAGACGATCGGGAAGTACAACCCGCGGACCGAGCCGTCGTACATAGAGGTCGACGAGAAACGCGCCCTCTACTGGCTCCGCCAGGGCGCCATGGTGAGCGAAGGGGTCGAGCCTCTCTTCCGCAAGGCTGGCATTCTGAAGAAGTTCGCCGATGGTGCCGAGGGCGAAGGCGTGACCGTCATCGGCGACGCACAGGGCAGTACGATTCACCCGCCGAAGGCCGAGAAGGCGAAGAAGAAGGCCGCCAAGGCCGAGGAGAAACCGGCCGAGGCTGCGGCGCCCGAGCCCGAGGCGGTGGCAGAGGTGTCCGAGCCCGAGGCGGTGGCAGAGGTGCCCGAGCCCGAGGCGGTGGCAGAGGTGTCCGAGCCCGAGGCAGTGGCAGAGGTGTCCGAGCCCGAGGCGGCTGCGGAAGCAGCCGAGCCCGAGGCTCCTGAGGCCGAGGCAGAGGAAGAGAAGCAGGAAGCGGAATCGTAGCTCGAGACTCAGAGACGCCCGGGGCCGGTCTCCTGATCGTCGGTGAGATCCGGAAGCCCCACGGGATAAAGGGCGAGTGCTTCGTGAGCCTGGCGACGGATGATGTCGCGGGCATCTACTCTACGGGCCGTTCTTTGCTGATTGGCGACAGCGAAGGGCGGCCCGACCAGTCTGGGCTCGCTCTGACGATTGCGGGCGCCCGCGGGTTCAAGGGTGGCTTGATCGTGCGCTTCGAGGACGTGCGCGACCGCAACGCCGCCGAAGTCCTGCGCGGACGTACCCTTCTGATCAGTTCGGAGGAGCTTCGGCCGCTCGAAGCCGGCGAGTTCTTCCTCCACGACCTTGTCGGCCTCGAAGTCCAGACCATGGACGGGCAGCTCGTCGGCCGCGTCGTCGAGATCTACGAAACCGGCCCCGGCCACATGCTCGAGGTGGACGACGGCGAGCGCGGGTACCTGATCCCGTTCAGCGGCCAGCTCGTTCGCGACGTCGACGTGAGAGCGGGTCGGATAGTCATCGAGGCGATCCCCGGCCTGCTCGATCTCTGATATCCAGCTTCCTCGGATCATACGAGCATGCGGATCAACATCCTGACGATCTTCCCCGGCTTCTTCCGCGAAGCGCTGACGCTCGGCATCCCCGGCCGTGCCGAACGAGGCGGCCTCGTCTCTTACAACACCGTCGATCTGCGCGACTACACGCACGACCGGCACCGCACAGTTGACGACGAGCCCTACGGCGGCGGCGCCGGGATGGTGATGAAACCGGAGCCGTTCTTCGAAGCGGTCGACGCGCTGAAGCCGCAGGGCCCCATTGTGCTCCTAGATGCCCGGGGACGGATCTTCAAGCACGAAGACGCGGTGCGTATCTCCCTCGAGCCCGATCTGACGCTCCTATGCGGCCATTACAAAGACGTGGACTGGCGGGTGGCCGAGGGGCTGGCCACCGACGTCTTCTCGCTGGGCGATTTCGTACTCTCAGGCGGCGAGCCGGCCGCGCTTTGCCTGGTGGATGCCGTCGTCCGGCTCCTACCCGGCTCGCTGGGCGACCACGAGTCGGCGTCCAGTGATTCGTTCTATGACACACAGCTCCTGGCCCCACCCACCTACACGCGGCCGCCCGAGTACCGGGGGATGGAAGTGCCCGAGGTGCTGCGCTCGGGCGACCATGCAGCGGTCTCCGAATGGCGCCGCAGGGAGGCGGAGCGGCTGACCCGGGCGGTCAGACCGGATCTTCTGGACCGGTAAGCCGGTAGCCGGTAGCCAGTAGCCGGTGATCGGTAACCGGTGCGCCGGTGGCCGGTTTGGCGTTCTCCAACTACCTGCTACTGGTTACCGGCCACCGCTCACCGGACACAGGAACGCGATCGCCGGCGCAGGAGTCGAAGCTCAAATGGACGTGATTCAGGACGTAGAAAAGCAGCAGCTCAGGAGCGACATCCCCGACGTCGGCCCCGGCGATACGGTGCGCGTGCTGGTCCGCGTGAAGGAAGGCGAGAAAGTGCGGATCCAGCCGTTCGAGGGGGTCTGCATCGCGCGCAAAGGCGGTGGCATCCGGGAGACACTGACCGTACGCAAGGTCTCCGGCGGCGTGGGCGTCGAGCGAATCTTCCCGATCCATTCCCCTTCCATCGCCGAGATCAAGGTCCTCCGCAGGGGGAAGGTCAGGCGCGCCAAGCTCTACTACCTCCGCAGCCTGCGGGGCAAGAAGGCGCGGATCAAGGAGGAGCGGTAGGCCGAGGCCCGGGTCATGGGCCGGCGGGCTATCGCCCTGACCACCGAGCGCCGATACTGGCGCGCAGGATTCCAGCACATAGCAGGCGTCGACGAAGTGGGGTGCGGCTCATTAGCCGGCCCCGTTGTCGCAGCTGCGGTCATCCTCCCCGTTGAGGGCGGCATCAAAGGTGCCGTCGACTCCAAGCTGCTCAGCGCGGCTCGGCGCGAAGAGATAGCCGAGGCGATCTACGAGAGCGCCGTGGCCGTCGGCGTCGGCGCGGCGTCGGCCCGCGAGGTCGAGCGGCTGAACGTCCGCCGGGCCAGCGGGCTCGCGATGGAGCGTGCCCTCAGACATCTCCCCTTGACCCCCGACACCGTGCTCATCGACGGACGGCCGCAGCCCTGCTTGGGCGACCACCTCGCCATCGTTAAGGGCGACCGGAAGTGTCAGTCCATCGCCTGTGCGGCGATCGTCGCCAAGGTCGTCCGCGACCGGTTGATGGGGCGCCTGGCGCGGGTCTACCCGGGCTACGGTTGGGAGCACAATGTCGGTTACGGCACACGCGACCATCGCGACGGCCTCGGTCGCCTGGGACCGACCCCACACCACCGCCGTACCTTCCTCGGAGTGCAGTACGAGTTCGATCTCTGAGCTTCATCGGTGAGACGGTCGCCGAGGGGTGCTCGCTTTGCGCTAGCCGGTCGGTCGGAGGCGGGAGAACCGCTCGCTCCGGGCTCGCGCCACCTCCAGAGAGCGACCGCACCCTCAGTGGTGAGCTCGCGACCTCCGCGAGCTGGTTCTCCCGGCCTCCTCCCCATCTGCAACGCTCAGCACCACCTGACAGCCTCAGTCCCTTAGTCTCTGCCCAAGAACGGAAGGTGCCGTCCGCGTCGCCGCGCCGGACTGATCTCTGCTTCACGCCGCGAAGTGCCGCAACGGAGGAATTCGCGGGACGACTCGCGCACGGTTCAGTTCTGATAGTGTCAGGGAGGAGGCGGAGGACTACCTTACGGATGTAGCGAGTTAGTCAGGGAGCCGCGGGGGTGGTCCGAGCGAAGTTGGTGTATACGAAGCGAGACCACCCACCGGCGACCCCGCGAGCCCGAAGCGAGTGGTCCTACGCCTCCGACCTAGCACCCCGATGCAGAGTAGGCGTGCGGCGAGAGGATCAGCAGCTACAGCGGTTCAGCGTTGCTGTGAGCGGAAGGAAAGTCCGGCGCTGGTGGTGCGGGCGTTACCACCCGAATCCAGTCCCGCCCCACCGAACAGCTTCGCCCGGCCACTGTCGAGCGTGGCGCCGAGGCGGAACACCATGAAGTCGCCCTCGCCGTCCCATTCCGCCAGGGCGAAGGTGTCCAGGCTGCCGAGGATGAGGAACGAGCCGCCGATGCGGAAGCCGTCGAACCGGCCGCCGTCCAGCCGGTAGTTGCCCTGCGCCGAGACCGAGACGGAAGTGGTGGGCGGCCGGTACGTGACGGCGCCGATCAGCTGCTCGTAGCGGACCGTGTCCCGGACCGTCGGCGAGCCGATGTCGCGCCAGACCAGTCCGAGCGAGACGCCGGAGATCCCGTGGTTCACGTACCCGATCTCCCAGCTGCCCTTTGCATCGCCTACCGTGCGCCAGGTCCGCGACACGCCGATCCCGTTACGTCCCCGGCCCAGCCCGGCCACCACCGTGTAGGCGTCGCCCTGCCCGCCCGGCTGGAACTCATCGTGACGGTACCCGAAGGCGAGGACCCTCGAATGTATCCCGACCGTGTACTGCCCGGTCAACCAGTCGCCGCCCTC
>JBDHHM010000216.1:0-3506 GCA_039589355.1 Gemmatimonadota bacterium
ACGGCCGGGCGACCGCCGGCATCGTCCCACCAGGCCTCCGCCACCTCGGCCGCGCAATAGATGAGCCCGCCCTCCTGCACCCAACCCTCGTAGCCGTCCTCGCCGGTAACGCGGGCCCAGTCGCCGCTCCGTTCCAGCACTCGAAGGACGGCGCCCAACAGCTCCTGCGAGGCCAGCTCGGCCCGCACATTGGGCTCCGACCTTACGGGGACGAGTGCCGCTCGTATCACCGCGTGTCCTGTTTCGGCCATCCTCGGTTGGCTCCTGAGAGTAGGGGGCGCTTGTCTTCCGGCGTTGACCGGGTAGCTTCCGTGCCGCCGACCGATAGCCAGACGCGACAACAATATCAGGGCGCCAGTGACGAAACGACAGCTCGACCAGTCGACCTCCTCGCACGGGCCGACTTACTTCGCCCTGGCGGTCCTCATCTTCATCTGGGCCGCCAACTTCTCGGTGGTCAAGTACGCGCTGCGCGACATGTCGCCCCTTGCGTTCAATGGCCTGCGTTTCGCTCTGGCTTCGATCCTTCTTTGGGTGATCGTGAAGGTCGGCGGTCGATCGATGGCGATGCACCGTCGCTATTGGCCTGCGCTAATCGGACTCGGCCTGCTCGGCAACACCGTCTATCAGGTGCTCTTCATCTACGGCATCGATTGGACGCTGGCCGGGAACGCGAGCCTCATGTTGGCCAGCACGCCGATCTTCACCACGCTGCTGTCCATAACCTTCCGACAGGAGCGCGTCGGCTCGATGGCCTGGGCAGGCGTGGTCATCTCGGTGGTCGGCATCGGACTGGTCGTCTGGGGCGGCACGCAGGCGGTGGGCTTCCGTGCGGACACGGTGCGTGGAGACCTCACCGTTCTCACCGCCGCTGCCGCGTGGTCCGCCTACACGGTCGGCTCGAGCCCGCTCGTGCGCCGCTACGGCGCTCTGCCAGTGACGGCGGTCACGATGTGGATCGGTGGCCTCGCACTGCTCATCGTGTCGGTGCCGTCGTTCCTGGCGCAGGATTGGACTGCGGTGAGTCCGGTCTCCTGGCTGGCGCTCTTGTACAGCGGCGCCTTCGCCATCGCACTGGCGTACTTCATCTGGTACCACAGCATTCGCCAGATCGGTAACACCCGAACCGCCGTCTACTCGAACTTCATCCCGGTGGTGGCACTGGTCATCGCCTGGCTGATGCTGGCCGAAACGCCGACCTGGCTGCAGTTGCTGGGTGCCGCGGCGATCGTCGGTGGGACGATCCTGGTTCGCCTGGGAAGAATCGAGCGGCCAGTAGTGGCACCGGCTGAGTGAGCTCGGGTCGGAGGAGGTCGCCGGCGGGCGGTCTCGCTTCGGGTACACCACCTACGCTCGGACCGCCCGCGCGGCTCCCATACCGGGGCGCGACCTCCGCGAGCTGGTCCTCTCCGCCTCCTCCTACTCACACAACCGAGCGGGCACCACGACTCGGTCCAGCCCAGGCGCCCTGGACACGTGTATGGTTTGAGAGGCCAAGCACCACAACCGGTGCGCGGGGGTGCTGGGGTGTCGTCGAGCGTAATTCGGAGCGCGGGGCGGCGAAGCCGCCCTTCCCGCAATCGAGCCGCGCGACATGAAGCAAGACGACCCCAGGCACCCCCCGAACCCGTATCTAACCGGACTCGAGATCGACGAACCGAACCAGATCCATGAACTGGAAGCGACCGTCGTGGTGCCAGTGAGGCGCCGGCCATGCCGCCTCTCCTACCGGCACCACACGTGTCGCGCCGACGACACCGAGCCGCCCTGCAAGCGACCTTACCTCATCCCCATCGCCCGCGACAGCTACGGTCTGCAGGTGAGCGCCCACTTCTTCCAGCGCCGACACCGCATCCGACAGATCGTCGACGGAGCAGACGCGGATCACTCGATTGAGCGGCGACGGCTCGAACTCGGTGCCCTCTTCGACGATCACCGTCCACTCCGTTCCCCGCTCGCCGGCGAGGATCGTGGCGCCGCGGATCTCGGCATGCGCGCGCAGCTGATGGATGAGCGCCGACTCGCCGGGCGACATGGCACCGCGCGGGATCTCCTTTGAGAGCTCTTCCAGTGCGTCGCCGAGGTAGCGGGCGAATTCGAGCGGGCCCACCGCGCCACCGGCCTCGGCGTAGATCGTATGAGGTGACACGCACCCCTGCTGATCGAAGGTCGCCACATCGAGCGCCGCGCCTCTGGCGAGCTCGCGCGCGCGCTTCGCTGACAGAGCTCTCCGCGTCACCAGCGCCACGCCCACGCGGTTCGGATAGCCGATGAAGCGGGTAGCCGGCGGGACGCGGCACCCGATATCGCTGATCGTCTCGTCGCTGCCGTAGGCGATCACCGCACCGGCCTCGGAGAACGCCACCGCCTCCAGGTCTTCCGAACCGCCCGGCCAGTAGCTCACAGCCAGGCAACCGGCGAGCTCGGCGTCCTCCTCGGCCAGCGCCCGAGCAAAACAGACCGCCAGGTACGGTTCGCCGGCCGCCGTCTTGCCGAAGCTCGCCGACTTCACACAGAGCGCGCGAACCAAGCTGCTGACCGATATGCCGGGTATGTTACCACTGAAGACGTGCACGGTGAGAGATGGGCCGAAGGCGCGTTGGTAGCCACCGGTCGGGCGCGGCTGGAAGTCGTCGAGCATCTCGAGGCCACCAAACTCCCCCTCGATCGCCGAGCGTAGCGCGTCCGCCGTCCAGGCCGCACCCATCCGTTCCAGCCCGATCTCGATCATCCGCCGCGAGTAGCCGGTGAGCTCGGGTAGTATATCCAGAAGCTCCTCGTAGAACGGCTCGCCCGGGCTCGTGAGACGCCCGGCAGCCATTCCAATGGAGCCGAGGATCTCGATCACCGGTCGCTCGGTGAGTACCGCGCTGCGCTTCTCGCGCAAGGCGGCCAAGAGCTCGCGAAGCGCATGCGGCGTGAAGTTGGCGATGCGCATCGGGACGTGTCCGGGCCCCAAGGCGCGCTCCTGAACCTCGAGCCCCGTATCGCCGAAGCGGCCGCTCGCCAGCCGCGGTTGCTCCGGCAGCCAGTATGCGTCTAGCGCTGCGCGCTCAGCCATTGGTCCATAGCGATGGAACAACCGCGAAGCTCGGCACCCGCCGCCCGTCCCATCAACTCGAACCCCTCGGCGCCGGCGACCCCGAGGTCGTCGGTCTGTATTGCCATCACCGAATCGAGATTGGCCAGATCGAAATGCTTGAGCAAGCCGACCCGGCCCTCCGGGGACGGCTCCAGCGTTTCCGCGTCGACGACCTGCGTGCGGACCCAAGGCGGCACGACCTTGTGACGCGAGACCGGCGAATGCCCGCACGCTCGTTCCCGCAGCACGTTGTCGTAGAACTGGGAGCACAGCTCGGTCATGCCGTACTCGGCGACGCAATAGAACTCCGAGAGCCCGAGACGGTCCACCAGCATGCCGTACAACTCATCCCGCCCTATCTCCCGGCTCCGCCGCTTAGAGCCCCCGGTCTCCATGACTCGGGAGCCCGGCGGTAGGCGGAAAA
>JBDHHM010000217.1:0-3738 GCA_039589355.1 Gemmatimonadota bacterium
GCGGCGATTCGCCCGACGTCGTGGCCAGGATGTCGATATCACCCACCGTCTCACAGCGGCGGCGGTAACTGCCCGCCACTTCCAGATCGGCCACGCCCGCGGCCCGCTTCAGGTATTCGAGCAGCGGTCCCACGTAGATGTCGGCTTCGGAAATCTTGAAGCGGCCGGCGCGTGCCTTCAGCTCCTCGATGCCCTTGATGATCCGTTTTCGGAGGGTCGGTCCGAAACCGGACAGGCCCTCGAGCGATCCGCTGCGTGCCGCCTCCTCCAGCTCATCGACGGTGGTGATCTCGAGCCCCTGCCAAAGCTGGCGCGCGCGCTTCGGGCCGAGGCCGGGAATGTGCATGATCTGCACGAGCGACGCGGGGCTTCGTCAGGCGTTCGACTGCGCCGGTCTCGCATAGCTCGCGGATCTTCCCGGCCAGGTCCTTGCCGATACCCGGAAGGTCCTCGAGTCGCGCCTCCTCGTCGGCCAGCAACGACTCCAGCGGTTGTGAGAGCGTCTTGATAGTGCGGGCGCCGTTTCGGTAGGCGCGGATGCGGAAAGGGTTGGCGCCCTGGATCTCCAAAAGATCGGCGATCTCTTCGAAGACCCGCGCGTAGTCGATGTTCTCCACTTCAGCGGGCCCCTGGCGGGAGCAACGTGAGGAACTCTTCTTCCGAGAGGACGGTAACGCCGAGCTCCACCGCCTTCTCGCACTTGTTGCCCGGGTCAGTGCCTGCTACCACGTAGTCGGTCTTGGCGCTCACGCTGGACGATGTCCGGCCGCCCAGCGAGCGAACCAGATCCTGCGCAGCGCCGCGTGACATCGATTCCAGGCCGCCGGTGAAGACGAAGGTCAGGCCGGCGAAGTCGGCGGCTCCCGCCGCCTCGGTCTCGGTGAGCTTCAACCCCCGCTTTCTGAGTTCATCGATAGTCTCACGCGTGCCCGGGCTCGCGAGAAAGTCGGAGACTGCTTCCGCCACCTTCGGGCCGATCCCCGGCACCGCCTCCAACTCCTCCCGCTCGGCGCGTAGCACCGCGTCCAGCGAGCCGAAGTGCTGAGCCAGGTCCCTGGCCGTTTGGGTACCCACCTCGGGGATC
Organism: Gemmatimonadota bacterium; assembly: GCA_039589355.1. GTDB lineage: Bacteria > Gemmatimonadota > Gemmatimonadetes > Palauibacterales > KS3-K002. The sequence goes on from JBDHHM010000217.1 coordinate 1,085, forward strand.
CCGAGCGCATAAAGGAAGCGGTCGAGCGTGACCTCGATGGAGGTCCGGATCGCCTCGACCAGGTTCCTCGCGGAAAGGTCGGCGAACCCCTCCAGGGCCACCAGGTCTTCCTCGCTCAAAGTGACGAGATCTGCGACGCTCGACACCAGATTCGCTTCGAGCAACTGCTCGACGGTACGCTCGCCGAGTCCCTCGATGTCGAGGGCATGTCTCGAGGCGAAGTGCTGGATTCGGGCTTTGAGCTGGGCAGGGCAGGCGAGCCCGTTAGTGCAGAAGTCCAGCGGGCCGTGGCTGACCACCGGGGCTCGGCAAGCAGGGCAGGCCTCCGGCATGCGGAACCTCGGGCCGCGCCTCTTTCCAGTCTCGTCGATGCGCTCCAACACCTGGGGGATAACGTCACCGGCCCTCTGTATGCGCACCTTGTCGCCCAGGCGGACGTCCTTGCGCTCTATCTCCTCGCGGTTGTGAAGCGATGCCCGGGAAACGGTGACGCCGCCGACGTCGACCGGCCGGAGCATCGCCACAGGTGTCAGCTTGCCGGTGCGCCCGACCTGCACGACGATGTCGAGGATCTCGGAGACCTCGCGTCGCGGCTCGAACTTATAGGCGAAGGCCCAGCGCGGGTGATGGGCGGTAGCGCCCAGCCGTCGACGCGCGGCCAGGTCGTTCAGCTTGATGACGACGCCGTCGATCTCGTAGACCAGCTCGTCGCGCCGACGCTCGAGCTCATGGTGGAACGCGACGGCTCCATCGATCTGCAGGCCGGCTTTCGTCTCGGCGCTGACTCGAAAGCCCCAGTCGTGCAGCGCGTCGAGTACTTCGGCCTGCGTAACCAGCGTCGGGCCCTCGACGCTCATCACCTCGTAGGCGTAGAAGACGAGTGGGCGCGCGGCAGTCACGCTCGGATCGAGCTGTCTCATGGCGCCGGCGGCCGCGTTCCGTGGGTTGGCGAAGACCGGCCTGTCCTCTTGGGTGAGGCGGGCGTTCAAGCGCTCGAACTCATCGATCAGCATGACAGCTTCGCCGCGTAGCGACAGGAGGGTCGGTACTTCTCGGTCCGTACCTCTGAGCTTGAGCGGTAGTGAGCCTATCGTCCTGGCATTCGGGGTCATGTCCTCGCCGACGCGGCCGTCGCCGCGGGTAGCCGCGCGCACCAGGCTGCCGTTCTCGTATACCAGCTCCAGCGACAGGCCGTCGAGCTTCGGTTCCGCGACGTACTCGACGGCGCCGTCGCCCAGGGCCGAGCGGACGCGCATGTCGAAGCGGCGCGCGTCTTCCTCGTCATCGCCCGAGTCGAGGCTGAGCATCAGTGCCAGGTGCTCGACCTCGCCGAATCCCGGCCGCGGTTCGCCGCCCACCCGCTGGGTCGGCGAGTCGGGAGTGATGAGCTCGGGGAACTCCTCCTCGAGCCCTTTCAGCTCCCGGTAGAGCTTGTCGTACTGGGCGTCGGAGATCTCTGGTTGGTCGAGGACGTGGTAGAGGTAGTCGTGATGTCTTATCGCTTCCCGCAGGTCCTCAGCCCTTCTGCGCGCCGCCTCCCTGCCACTCGCTCCGGCCACGCTCTATGCCTCCACTCCTCTCTCGGTCTGCTCTTCCTCGTCCTCGTCCGGCGCTTCCACTTCACCCTCGGCGGCCGCGGCCTCCTCCGGCTCGGCCCGGCGCCCCTGCCGGACCGGCTTGCCGAAGTCGCGCCAGCCGCGCGCCCACCTCGAGAGCCGCGCCGCGGCGCGCCCATAGACCGAGTCCGACGGGAAGCCACCATCGGCGTCCCGCTCGCCTGCCGGCATGCCGGCGAGGATCTCCCAGCCTTCCTCGAACAGCCGTATCGGCCAGACGTGGAACTGGCCTTCGCGGACGGCCTCGATAAGCTCATCGTTGAGTACCAGGTTCGGCATGTTGCGGGCCGGGATGATCACGCCTTGCTCGCCGGTCAGTCCCCGGCGCTTACAGGCCCGGAAGAAGCCCTCGATCTTCGTGGTGACGCCGCCTATTGGTTGGATATCACCTTTCTGGTTGAGCGCCCCGGTTATAGCGAGCCCCTGGCGGAGCGGGACCTCGGCGATCGATGAGATGAGGGCGTAGAGTTCCGCCGCCGATGCGCTGTCCCCTTCCACCTCCTCGTACAGCTGGTCGAACGACAGCGTGGCGGACATGATGAGCGGGTGGTCCTGTGCGAAGAGGTCACCCAGATAGCCGGACAGCACGAGCACGCCCTTGTTGTGGATCGGGCCACCCAGGCGCACCTCGCGCTCGATGTCGACTACGCCGCTCGTACCCATGAAGGTGCTCGCTTCCACCTTGATCGGCCGCGCGAACGCATGGTCGCCAGCCGACAGCACGGCGAGGCCATAGAGCTGGCCGACCTTCTCACCGGCTGGGTCGACGGTGAGCGTGTCTTCCTCGATGAGATTCAGCAGCTCCCGCTCCGGACGGTTGACCCGCACCTCGCGTTCACGGATCGCCTGCCGCACGTCCTCCCGCGTCACGACCATCCGGCCATCAGCTTTGGCGAAGAATCCGGCCTCGCGGACGAGATCGCCGATGGCGCCGAACTGCGTTGAGAGGCGGTCCTGGTGCCCGGCGAGGCGCGACCCAAACTCGGCGACCCGGGCCACGGCAGAGGCGTCGAACGGCGGCAGCGACTCTTCTTCGCC
>JBDHHM010000218.1:0-3482 GCA_039589355.1 Gemmatimonadota bacterium
CTCCTCTGTGAGCTGATGACCGAGGACCATCGCTTCGTCGACTCCGACGGAACGGTGGCGGTGACCGATCGCGAGTCGATGCGGGAGGGGTGGCGCGGCTACTACGCCATGGTCCCGGACTATCGGATCGATATCGAGGAGACGATCGGCTCGGGAGACGTCGTCGTGTTACTGAGGATCGCCTCGGGGACCTACACGGCGGACGGCGAGCTCCACCCCGAGAATCGCTGGGAGACACCTGCGGCATGGAAAGCGGTCGTGCGGGACGATCGCGTGGCCGAGTGGCGGGTTTGGGCAGACCTCGAACCGATCCGCGCTGTGATGCGGAGACTTGAAAGTCCAGACTGACCTATGACCGAGGACACCCCCCAGCTGCAGTGTCCGCGATGCCGGGAGCCGATGCGGCCCGAGTGGCACAGCAGCATCGAGATCGACCGCTGCCCTGCTTGCGGTGACCTCTGGTTCGATCGGACCGAGCTCACCACCTACGTTGCGGACAAGACACCGGGCTTAGGCAGGGTGAGGCTCGGATCGCCGCGCAAAGCGCCCGCTGAGCCCGACACGCCCCTAACGTGTCCGCGCTGCGGGGCACGGTCGCTGGAGCCGTACGAGTGGGATGGCCATCGGTTCAGCCGCTGCGAGGGCTGCTCGGGGGTGCACCTGGGAAGCGCCGCACTCGATGAAATCATCGCCGACATCGACCGGCGAATGCAGCGTGAGAGGGGAACCGCAACACCGAGCGAGGTCCTCTTCTGGCTGCTCTTCGTCGCCCGCTGACCGGGAGGGTCTTTCGCGGCGGCCCTTTCTTCTCCAAAGTCATGGGATCGTACACGCGCGGTTCGGCGGTCGGGAGCGCCGGACGAATCCACAGAGAGGGGAGGCCTCGGATGCCCAGCGGAATCACACGTCGACTGTTCTTCCAGCAGAGCTTCCTGGCGGGCGCAGGCGCTTTGCTGTGGCAGCGGCTGAACCCGTTCGCCAGCAGCGGATCCGGCTCGCGTCGGGCCGGCCAGTCCGGCACGCCGATGATTATCACCAGCCACTCGAACGAGACCGGTCAGCAGGCGATGGAGTTGGCCTGGGAGATTCTCTCGGATGGAGGGTCCGCGCTCGACGCCGTCGAGAAGGCGACGAACTTCATCGAACAGGATCCGGAAGACACGAGCGTGGGCTACGGTGGGCTGCCCAACGAGCGGGGCGTCGTTCAGTTGGACGCCTCGATCATGGATGGCAAGACGTACAGCGCCGGGTCGGTGGCCTCCCTCGAGAACATCAAGTACCCGTCGTCGGTGGCTCGGTTGGTCATGGAGCGCACCGACCACGTTATGCTGGTGGGCCCGGGCGCGCTGGAGTTCGCCAGGTCCTGGGGCTTCGAGGAGGAGGACCTGCTCACCGAGAAGGCGCGCGAGCGGTGGCTCCAGTGGCGCGAGGCTCACAGCGATCGCGACGATTGGGGTCCGCCCGACCACCTGAAGGGGCGTGAGGAGCAGGGCGCCTCGCTGGACGATGAGCTGGCCTATACGTACGGGACCACGAACGTGCTGGCCGTGGACGCGGCGGGCGACGTAGCCGGTATCACGAGCACCAGCGGCCTCAGCTATAAGATACCGGGCCGGATCGGGGACTCGCCTATCATCGGCGCCGGCCTCTACGTCGACAACGACGTCGGAGCGGCGGGCGCCACCGGTCGCGGCGAAGACGTGATAAAATCGTGCGCGACCTATTACATCGTCTCGCGGATGCGGGAGGGTCGCACACCGCAGCAGGCCTGCGAGGACGCTCTCCATATGATCGCCGGTCGCTACCAGGCGGTCGGCCTCGATTTCCTACCCGGCGAAAAGTTCGTCGCCATCAACAACAACGGCGAATACGGCTGCTGTTCGACGAGTGGAAGGCGTCCGCCGCGCATGTCCGTCATGAGCGGAGCCGGTCTGAACATATACTCGGGGAGTATCGCATTCCCGACGGAATAGGGTCGCGGAGCCAAGATGAGCAACGCAGCCGAGCAGCGAGACCGTGACACGGTCGCGCGAGTCCTGCGGTCGATCAACGACTGCTGGCTAAAGGGTAAGCCGCAGGAGCTGGCCAGGTACCTCCACAACGATATGACGATGGTATTCCCAGGATTCGCCGGGCGTGTGGAGGGAGCCAGCGCTGTCATCGCCGGATACGAGGATTTCTGCGCGAACGCGCGTGTACACGAGTACGACGAGCAGGATCTCCAGATCGACGTGTGTGGCAGCACGGCGGTGGCGAGTTATGCCTTCCAGGTCGTCTTCGAGCGTGAGGGCCTGAAGTATTTGTCGACCGGCCGCGATTTCTTCGTCTTCAGCGAAGAGGCCGGGGCGTGGCGGGCCGTGTGGCGGACGATGCTGGACGTTGCCGAGCGACCTATCTCATGACCAGCCTGACGATCGCGATCGTCATCGCCGTGGCCCTGGTCCTCCTGATCCTCTTGATCGTTCGCGCGCTGAGACGCGCACGCAGGAAAGCGATAAATGGGCTTGCAGCTCAGATCTTCATACTGACGAAAGTCGCGGAGCACGCCTGCGAGTACGCGGCGGCCGACCTGACGGTAGCGGACGAAACGACGCAGGCCGCGTACGCGGCCGCCGCCGAGGAGCTAGCCGGGGCCGGCTGCGAGCTGCTCGGCGACCACATCGAGATCAACGTCTTCCGCCCGGAAGCAGGTAACACGGCGCAGCGCTGGTTCCTGGGAGATGGGGGCGCGATCCTGGGATGGTATGCTCTTTTCATACCACAGGCGCCGCCGGACGAGACGCTGAGCGGGCCGCTCGAGATCCTCGTGTTGTATTCCGAAGTACGGGGCGCCGGATACGTCATGACCAAGCGGGCACCCGACATACCGTCCGTGGTCTCAGCTCCCGAGCTCAGGTCGGAGACACTTCTGCCCAGCGCTTCGATCGAGGAGGTGCTGGCCAGCCATCGGACAGCGCTCGCCGAGCTGGCCGGAAGTCCCGAGCGGGCAACGGTCGTCCGCGACTTCGAGGATGGGCGCGCCCTGCTTGCGCGCCTCATCGACGCCAACGCGACATGGCGCCGCTCGAAGGGCGACGAGATCGTCGAGCTCGATTTGAGGTCGGTGCTGGGGGATCAGTACGACGTGCTCGGCGAGGAATTGCTTCTCAGCCTCAAGCAGTTGCGCAAGAAGTTCGAGGTGGCGTAGCCCTGACCGCAGCCTGGCCGCACCTGGAACCGGGGGCGGCAAGTTAAACGTTCTCATAACGTTACGGTCCCGAACCGGCACCGGCACGCGGTGGCGAACGCTTGACTCCCACCTCGGTCTCCGGTACGATCCCACAGTGCGCCCGAGGCTCCGTTCCGCCCGGCCGCAAAGCATATCTCGACCTTCCGGGGGAGCTGTTGATCGAGGCCATCAGACTCACCGTCAACGGAGACAGGCACGACCTCGGCGTCCCGAGCCACTACACGCTGCTCGATGCGCTGCGCTACGTGCTCAG
>JBDHHM010000219.1:0-3455 GCA_039589355.1 Gemmatimonadota bacterium
GTGACTTACAACTAATAAGTGAAGAATGGCCGACAAGCCAGATTCTTGGCTCGTCGGCCACCGTCTACCGGCCACCGGCCACCGACTACTGATCTTCGAAGTCCGCCTCGTCCAGGTCCGCCTGGGCGTCGTTAGGATCCTCGGGGAGCTCATCCTCCCTGAGCCGTTTGTATAGGAAGTACGAGAGGCCCGCGGCGCTCAGCGCACCGGCGGCGGAGGCCACCACTCCGGCGAACCGGCGTCGCCGCTCGCGCTTCGACTTCTCCTTGCGCCGCCTTTTCGTTCCGGGGCTGGCCCAGGACCAGAGGTGGCGGTCCAGGTCGCTCTGGTAGAGGTCGCTGGTGCTCCGGCGGCCGTCACGACGGCCGCTCTTGCGCCGCTCCTTACCGGCCCGGCGCTCCCCACCGCTGCGACGCTCGTCGCCCTCACCCTTCGGGGGGCCGTCGCGATCACCTCTCTTCAGCCACAGGGGAGACACCCTAATACCTCCGTTCGGCCCGGCCGCAACGCCGGCGAGTCGCAGTGATACCAGCCGGCTAATTCTAACCCCGACCCACCTACGCGTTCCAGGCCCGGTTTCGGTTCAGGCCACGCGGACGTAGTGGAGGATTTCGGTGACGCGGTCGCCCTTGTAGCGTCGCGTCTCGCTGTCGCGGTCGCTGCGGTAGCGCTTGTACGTCTGCTCGAGGCGGCGGTAGGTGTCGGGGAGCCCGCGCTCGCGGAGCACCCCCTCGATACACTCCTGCGAGATGATCCCCTCGCTGTTGTAGCTCATCAGGATGTGGTTGCAAGGCGCGGCGTCGACCAGTTCCTCGAAGGCGAGCTCGCATCTCCTGCGTCGCGACCAGTCGGAACGTTTGTTTTTGTCCTCCGGTAAGCCCGTTTTACCACGTAACTTAGGCGGCTCGGCGTACCAACCCTCCGCGATGATCTCCGGGATGTGGTAGTAGCCGGCGTACTGCCGCGTGTTGTACGGCGGGTCCAGGTAGAGGAGGTCGAAGGGCTCCAATTCGCTCATCAGCTCGAGGGCGTCGAGCTGGAAGGCCCGGCACTCGCGCCCTGTCCCGGTGACCAGGCGCGGCGGCCGAAGCCGCAGCGGCTTCTCGGCGTTGGGCTGCCAGCTCTTAACGTATGCGGCGTAGACGCCGGTGGTGTTGGCGACGCGGTCGGCGGCCTCGAGTAGTGCGGCGAGCAGTACGAAGTGCTCATCGTCGTTGAGTCGGCCGTCTTCGCGCCACGCCCAGATCGTTCTTCGCACCGCATCGATCCGTGCCGCGTTCTGGGGCGTGAAGTAGCGGCGCTCGTGTTCGGAGCCGCCGTGGCCTTCGGGTGAAAAGTGCTCGAAGATGAAGTCGGGCCGGGGCTCGAGCCGGTTGAGATGGTCGAGCACGGCATGCAGGGCTTCCCCGTCTGGATCCACGGTGCCTGCGAGGCCGCGGAACTCGGGCGGCCGGTCCACGACGACGTAGGCCCACTGGAGCGCGAAGCTGAACGACATGATGTCGCTGGTCGTGACCGCGTAGCCCTGGGCCTTGAGGAACCGGGCGACCGACGCCGTGCCCGCGAAGGGGTCGCAGGCGGTGGTCCCGGCGATGCCCAGCTCGTCGATGCCCTGCCGGATGAAGGGGATCAGCTTGCGCTTGTTACCTATGTATCGCACTGGCGCTTCTGTGTAGTGGACGTGACTGCTGGAAAGATCGGCCGACGGGGGGTGACCAAGCAAGCAGCGCAGCCGAGAAGCTGGAGGCTCGCCGTCTCGAACTGCGCTGCTCCGGTCGGAGGACCAAAGGGTTCAAGGAGGAAGCCTGCCGGAGTGGGTGAGCATTCGCTATTACGGCGAGCCTCCTGACATAACAAGACTAAGAGAGGCCGATCAGGTAAAGGTCATCCAGCTATCAGGTGGGAATCAGGGTGATCACGGAGTCCTCGCTCCGGGCCCACGGGTCGGCGTGGGGGTAGTTCGCCGGCGGGCGGTCTCGCTTCGGATACCCCACCTACGCTCGACCGCCCGCGCGGCTCCCAGACTCGGGGTTGGAGTTGGGGAGTCGCCCGGTCCACGCGACGGGTCGCCTAGTTGCCGGGGAGGAGGCCGGGAGAACTGCCTCGCGGAGGTCGCGAGCTCACCACCGAGGGTAGCGGCGGCTTCTCTAGGTGGCGCGAGCCCGAAGCGAGTAGTTCTCCCGCCTCCTCCCTGTGTACCACGCTCGGCAACGGCGTCCCTCAGGACCCCAGCCCGTTGCCGAGCACGGGTCGTTCCGGCAGTTTGGGTCCATGAAATTCAGCGAGGTGCTGTACGATTGGGGGACCGAGGCGGGCCGCGCCCTGCTGCCTCGCACGCCCTTTTTGCCCGAAAAGACCAGGCGCAGTGTGGAAGGGCGGCGCGATCTGCTCGAGCGGATCGAGAAGTGGGCCAAGCAGAAGCGGAGCGACGCGCCGCTCGTCTGGATCCACGCCCCCTCGGTGGGCGAAGGGCTACAGACGCGGCCGGTGATCGAAGCGCTGCGCGATCTGAGGCCCGAGCTTCAGATCTTCTACAGCTTCTTCTCGCCGTCGGCCGAGAAGTATGCGGCCCAGTTGCCGGTGGATTATGCCGACTACCTGCCATTCGATGTAGTCGCCGACCTGACGCAGGCTTTCGAGGCGGTGAAGCCGGATGCACTCGTATTCGGCAAGCTCGACGTCTGGCCAAACATCACCCGCGTCGCACGCTGGCGCGACGTGAAGCTGGCCCTGGTGAGCGCCACGCTCGCGCCTGACTCGAGCCGGCTGCGCTGGCCGGCGCGCAATCTTCTTGGCCCGGCGTACGAGCGGCTCGATGCGGTGGGCGCGATCTCACAGGAAGATGCGTCGCGGCTGACGCAGCTGGGTGTGCCGGCGGAGCGGATACAGGTGACCGGCGACGCCCGATTCGATCAGGTCTGGGAGCGGGCGCAGGCGATCGACCGAACGAAACCGCCAATCGCGCTGCTCGCCGGTCACGACGGCGTCACATTCGTGGCGGGCTCCACCTGGCCGGAAGATGAGCGGCACCTCGTGCGCGCGTTGGCCCATCTTCGCGGGCGTCACCCCGGGCTACGGGCGGTGATCGTCCCCCACGAGCCGACGGAAGATCATCTGACGCGGTTGGGGGCCCACCTCGAGATGGACGGGTTGGGTCATGTTCTGCTGTCGCAGATCGAGAGCGGCGATGCGGAGGCCAGCGACGTCGTGGTCGTCGACAGGGTCGGTGTACTGGGTGAACTGTACGCGCTGGCCGACGTCGCGTACATCGGCGGCGGCTTCGGCCGGCGCGGCCTGCATTCGGTGCTCGAGCCGGCGGTGCTGGGCGCCCCAGTTCTCTTCGGTCCGCGTCACGCCAACGCTCGCGAAGCCGGCGAGCTGATCGAGAGGGGTGGCGCGCTGTCGGTCGGGGACTGGGCGGCGCTGGAGGCCAAGCTCGGTCGCTGGCTCGGCGA
>JBDHHM010000220.1:0-10245 GCA_039589355.1 Gemmatimonadota bacterium
TTTCGCGAGCTAATGCTACACGCGACGGATGCGATCGAACTGGCGCGGTGGATCCACGACGAGTTCGAGATCCATGAGAGCGTCGGAGGCGATGGGCGTGGGACGGTCGTCTTCACCGGTTACTACTCGCCGGCGTTCGCCGGTTCGCTAGCGCGGAGTGAGGAGTATCGGTACCCGCTGTATCGGCGGCCCGGCGATCTGGTGAGCGATGCGGAGACAGGAGAGACGATGGGTCAACGTATCGGCGGCCGCATTGTACCGTATCCGACGCGAGCGGATATCGAGAGGTCGGGGATGCTGGCCGGGGGCGAACTGGTGTGGCTGAGGAATCGATTCGAGGCGTACCTCGTCCACGTGCAGGGCTCGGCGGCGATCACGCTACCCGACGGATCGGTCTTCCAGATCGGCTATCACGGGAACAACGGACGCGATTACGTGAGCGTCGCCCGGGAGATGGTTGATGACGGGGTGCTGGCGGAGGACGAGCTGAGTCTGAAGGAAGTGCGCGCCCACTTCGACGCGCATCCCGAGGATCTCGATCCGTACCTGCGTCGCAACCCGCGCTTCGTGTTTTTCCGACAGGTGGAGAGCACGGACTGGCCGACCGGATCGTTGGGCGTGAAGGTGACTCCGCTCCGTACGCTTGCCACCGACAAGGGAGTCTTCCCCGCGGGTGGGGTAGTCCTGTGCGTCACGTATACGTCGGATGCATCGGGTCGTATGCGCCGCTTCGAGCAGATCATGCTGGATCAGGACACCGGCGGCGCGATCCGGACCGCGGGCCGAGCGGATATCTACTACGGCATCGGTCCGGGGGCGGAGGCGCTGGCGGGCAATCAGTACGCCGAGGGGCGCCTCTACTATCTGTTCCTGAAGCCCGAGCGCGTGCGCGAGTGGTCGGCCGGTCTGGACTTTTGAGGGACGGCCCGCGAGACTGAACGGACGCAGAACCCAAGACAAGTGAGCTGACCGATCGACGTTGGACTGCTCGGTGCGACAGGTACCGTGGGGACGTGGCTGGCCCACATGCTGCAGGGCCACGCCTGGCTCAGGCTCGTTGAGGTCGGGGCATCGCCGAGCTCGGTTGGCCGGGCTTACGGGGAGGCTGCGGCCCTGGAGGGCCTACCGGGAGGGGCAGAGCTTCCCGATCGCGTGCTCGGCCTCACCCTCAAGTCGTCAGGCGACGAATGGGCATCGCCGCTGCTGCTCTCCGCCCTCCCGAGCGGTGAGGCGGGGCCGGTGGAGGAGGAGCTCTGCCGCCGCGGCCACGTCGTGGTCAGCAACGCTGCCAACCACCGGATGGACCCGGACGTACCGCTCATCATCCCGGAGGTAAACCCGGATCACCTGGCCCTGGTGAAGCGGCAGCAGGAGCGCTGGCCGGGCGTGCTCGTGACGAACCCCAACTGCTCGGTAGTGGGCCTGGCGCTGGCTCTGGCACCGCTACACCGCTCTTTCGGCGTGCAGGCCGTGACGGTGACAACGCTTCAGGCGCTCTCCGGTGCGGGTCGTCCCGGGCCGTCGGCGGGCGACATGCTGGACAACGTACTGCCCCACATCGCGGGCGAAGAAGAGAAGTTGGCGGAGGAGCCGCAAAAGATTCTGGGCGAGCTGGAAGGTGATGGGGTGCGGCGGGCGGAGTTCCCGGTGAGCGCGCAGACGCATCGTGTGCCGGTGACCCACGGGCACCTGCTCGCCGTCTCGGTGAAGCTGGAGGAGCGGGCCTGGCCTGATGAGATCGCTATTGCGTTGTCCACGTTCAAGGGCGCGGTTCTGGACGAGCGGCTACCGTCGGCGCCCGACAGGGTGATCGAGGTGCTCGGGGATCGGACGCGCCCGCAGCCGCGACTCGACCGGACTCGCGGTGACGGCATGACGGTGAGCGTAGGTCGGATACGGCCCTGCGAGACACTGGACGTGAAGTTCTCGGTGTTGGTCCACAACCTGGTCCGTGGCGCCGCGGGTGCGGCGCTGCTCAACGCCGAGCTCTGCCACATGTCCGGATTCACCGCAGGGAAGCGCGTCCGATGATCGTCTACAAGTTCGGCGGCAGCTCGCTGGCCGATGCCGAGCGTATCCGCCACGCGGCCGGCCTTGTGCGGGGTTGCGAGGGCCCGCGCGCGGTGGTTGTCTCGGCGCTGGCGGGGGTGACAGACGATCTGCTCGCACTGGCCGACCGGGCCGGAAAGGGGGGAGGCGCGAAGGCCGACTTGGCGCGTATGACGGAGGTGCTTTGGGTGCGCCACGAGGAGGTGGCCTCCGGAATCGTCGACGAGCCGGCCGAGCGAGCGGCGTTGATCGGGCGTATCGATGCGGTCTTCTCGCGCCTGCAGGCTGCCGTCGAGAGCGTTGGTGAGGAGATAGTGATCGCTGGCAGGGGGCGGGCACTAGACGAGGTCAGCGCGATCGGCGAGGACCTGTCGGTGCAGCTCATGGCGGCGGCCCTGGCGGCGGCTGGGCTGGATGCCGAAGTCGTTGACGCCCGGGCGGTGGTCCGCACCGACGACCGCTTCGGCGGTGCCGTGCCGGAAGATGAAGAGACGGCACGACTGATCGGTGAAGTAGTGGGCCCGCTTCTCGAGGCCGGACGGGTTCCGGTCCTCCAGGGCTTCGTGGGCGCCACCGAGGACGGCACGACCACGACCCTCGGTCGCGGCGGTTCCGACTTTACCGCGGCGATTGTCGGCGCCGCCCTCGGGGCGGAAGAAGTCGGCATCTGGACCGACGTAGATGGCGTGCTGTCGGCGGAGCCGGGGCACGTGGGCGAAGCCCGGGTGCTGAGCGAGCTGGGCTACGAGGAGGCGGTCGAGCTCGCCTACTTCGGGGCGAAGGTGATCCACCCTGCGGCCGCGAAGCACGCCGCCGCCGGGGACGTCTCGCTCCGCGTTCGCAACACCGAGCGGCCGGAACGGGCGGGGACGCTGATCCGCCACGATGTCCGGCGCGCCGCCGGGGTCGCCGCGGTGGCGTACAAGCCGTCGGTGACGCTCGTGAAGGTGCGCTCGCGCCCGATGTTCATGGCCTACGGCTTCCTGGCTCGCGTTTTCGACGTGCTGGCCCGGCACCGGCTACCGGTGGATCTCGTGGCCACGTCGCATACGTCCACGGCCTTTACCCTCGACGAAGGAGAGGGCATGGGCGCCGCGGCGGAGGAGTTGGGCCGCTTCGCCGAGGTCGAGGTGGTCCCGGACCTGGCAACTGTGAGCGTCGTGGGTCACGGGCTGCTCCAGCGGCCGGGGATCGCCGCCGGTGTCTTCTCGTCGCTCGGCGCGTCGCCCGTACACCTGATCTCTCAGGCCTCCGACGTCTGCTTGAGCTTCCTGGTGGCCGACGACGAGGCGCTCGCCGTGGTGCGGAGACTGCACGCCGAGCTCATCGAATCGGCGCCGCGGGGCGCGGGGGGCGCGGGGGGCGCGGGTGGAATGAGGGTGGCGCTGATCGGCTACGGACGCATGGGCCGGGCGGTGGAGCAGGTGGCAAGTACGCGAGGCCACGAGATTGTCGCGCGGATCGACCTGGACGGGAACTCCGAGGGGCGCGGGATCACGGCTAAGACCTTGAACGGCGCCGAGGTGGCGATCGAGTTCAGCGTGCCGGAGGCGGCGCCGGCCAATATCGCGGCGCTGGCGGCCTGTGGTGCCGACACGGTCTCCGGCACGACCGGCTGGTACGACCGGCTTGAGGAGGTGCGTGCCGCCGTGGAGGGCGCGGGCTCCGGCCTTATCTACGCGCCCAACTTCTCCCTCGGCATGCAGCTCTTCTTCAGGCTGACGAGGCTGGCAGCCCGGCTCTCGGACCGCCTGGAAGGCTACGATGCCTACCTCCTGGAGGCCCATCACCGGCACAAGAGGGACCATCCCAGCGGCACGGCCAGGCGGCTGGCCGAGATCCTCTTGGCCGAGCTGTCAGGCAAGAAGCGCTGGGAGCTTGCGCCCCCTGAGGGGCCGATCGATCCTTCGGTGCTGGGAGCTTGCGCCCCCTGAGGGGCCGATCGATCCTTCGGTGCTCCAGGTGACGGCAGTCCGCGCCGGCGAGATCCCGGGGATGCACACCGTGGGGCTGGACATCCCGGGGATGCACACCGTGGGGCTGGACGGTCTCGACGACCGTATCGAGCTGCGGCACGAGGCCCGGGGGCGGGCCGGTTTCGCGCGGGGCGCTGTGGCCGCGGCGGAGTGGATCCGCGGGCGCTCCGGTGTATTCACACTCGACGATATGCTGGAAGAGACATGGACCTGAGTCGTTTTCGCGGGACGGGCGTGGCGCTGGTCACGCCGTTCCGAGAGGATGGATCCGTCGATCAAGAGCTGTTCGCGCGCCACGTAGATGCCCAGATCGACGGTGGTGTAGAGTTCCTGGTGCCCTGCGGTACGACCGGTGAGGGCGCGACCCTGACGCCCGAGGAGCAGGGTCGCGTGGTCGCCGCGACGGTCGAGATCGCTGCGGGTCGGGCGGCGGTGATGGCCGGCGCAGGGACCAACGACACGAGGGCGAATGTGCGGCTCGCCCGGGGCGCCCAGGAGGCTGGGGCGGACGCGATTCTCGCGGTCAGCCCCTACTACAACAAGCCCACTCCGGCCGGGCTGCTCGCCCACTACGGGGCGCTGGCCGAGGCTGTGAGCCTGCCGATCTTCGTCTATAACGTGCCGGGCCGTACGGCCTCGAATGTCACGGCGGAGACCCTGCTGCGGCTGGCGGAGATCGAGGGCATCGCCGGGGTCAAAGAGGCGTCTGGGGACATCGAGCAGGTGATGGCGATCATCGAGAATCGGCCCACCGACTTCCTGGTCCTATCGGGAGATGACGCCCTCACGCTCCCGATCATCGCGGCTGGCGGTGACGGCGTGATATCGGTGGTCGCCAACGAGGCCCCGAAGCTCATGTCCGACATGGTCCGGGCGGCCCTGGCGGGCGATGCCCCGCGGGCCCGGGAGCTGCACTACAGGCTGTTCCCGCTCATGCAGGCCAACTTCGTGGAGACCAACCCGATACCGGTCAAGACCGCGCTGGAAATGATGGGCCGGATGCCGGCTCGATTCCGGCTGCCCCTCGTCCCGCTTGCGCAGGAAAGCGCAGCAACGTTGCGCAATGCGCTGGAAAAGGTCGGGCTGGTGGGATGAGCGATTACGCCGAGCTCCGGGCCGAGATCGAGCGATGGGCCGCCGAGGAAACGCCATCGGATCTCGAGGCCGCGCGGGAGGCCGTGGGCCGCCTGCTGGCGGCCCTCGACGAGGGTGCCCTCCGGGCGGCCGAGCCGGGCCCTGCCGGCTGGCACGCCGTGGAGTGGGTCAAGGCGGGCATCTTGCTCGCCTTCCGGATCGGCCGGACGGCCCGCTATACTGGGCCGCCGCCCGAATACTTCGATCGAGACACGCTGCCCCTTAGAGAGACGGAGGGTGTGGCCGCCAACGTGCGGATCGTGCCGGGTGGGACCACCGTCCGCGCCGGAGCCTATCTGGCGCCCGGGGTGGTGATCATGCCGCCGGCCTACATCAACGCGGGCGCCTACGTGGGGGAGGGAACCATGATCGACTCCCACGCTCTCGTGGGCTCCTGCGCCCAGATCGGTGCCCGGGTACACCTGAGTGCCGGAGCTCAGATCGGCGGTGTCCTCGAGCCCATCGGACTCCGTCCCGTGGTCGTCGAGGACGAGGTTGTGATCGGAGGCAACGCGGGTGTCTTCGAGGGGACTTTGGTGGGCCGCCGGGCCGTTGTCGCCCCAGGGGTCAACCTCACGGCGTCCACGCCGCTCTACGACCTCGTCCGCGATGAGGTCTACCGTGCCGAGGCGGACCGCCCCCTCGCCGTCCCGGAGGGCGCCGTCGTCGTGCCGGGCTCGCGCAGCGCGAGCGGCGCTTTGGCGGAGGCGCACGGCCTGCAGATCTATGCGCCTTTGATCGTGAAGTACCGGGACGAGAAAACCGACTCGGCGACGGCCCTGGAGCGGGCCCTGCGATGAGGGCGCGACACGGTGTCCAGGAGGGCGGCGAATGGGCGGAGGGTGCCACGTGGAACCTTTGGGAGTTCGGGATTCGGGGATTCGGGGATTCGGGGATTGGGAGTCGGGAATCCGTGGAACTGGGAAGGTGGGGAAGCATACTGATTCGCAGCGGCGCCGGTACCGTATTCCCCGATTCCACGGATTCCACGGCTTCCCGGATTCCCATCCGGGCTGTACAATACGGTGGGCTAGCGGACAGTGATGGGTCCACTGCGAGGCGGCGGCGAAGGTAGGTCGAGGGCGACGCCTGGTCCGAACCCAGGGTCGGAAATGAGGCTGGCGGCCTTGAACGAACGATCGATCGAGCTAACGCCAGCCCAAGCATCGCTCTTTATTCGAACTGAGAGGGCAGCAACTCGATGAACATAGAGATCGCGGCAGGCACCTCTTCTGGTCCTGCCATGGTGTCAGGATGAGGACCAGGCGGCGGAGCGGCCGGCCGCCGAGCTGGACCCGGTCGACCAGCTACTCGGGCTCACGCTGACCCGGGCTGTGACCGGGGGCGATTTCGGGGCGCGTCGCGGCGATATGTTGTTGCTGTACCGGGTGAAGGACAGCGGCCCCGATCGGGTGTTGCTGGTGGGTGTAGGGGCCCGGCCCGAGCTGACGGCGGAGCGTCTGAGGCAGGCGGGTGGCCAGGCAGCGCGACGAGCGTCAGAGCTGGGAGTCACCGAAATGGCGGTGTCGGTGGCCGCGGACTGGCTGGGCGGGGCGATGGACCTGGAGGCGGGGTCCCGGGCGCTGGTGGAAGGCGCCGTGTTGGGCAGCTGGCGGTTCGAGGAGCTGCGGAGCGAGCCGGCGGAGGACGACCAGCGGCCGGCCTTGCAGTCGCTGACTCTGCTGGTGCCGAACGCTCAGTCGAAAAGGCTGGCCAAGCGAGGAGCGGAGTTCGGCCGGGTCGTGGCCGGGGCACAGAACTACGCGCGTGAGCTGGCGATTCGTCCGGCCAACATAGTGAACCCGCGGTATCTGGCGGACGAGGCGCGCCGCCTGGGTGAGGAGCTGGGGCTGAAGGTCACGGTCCTGGATCGGGCGGCGATCAAGAAGGACGGCATGAACGCGCTTCTGGCGGTAGCTGCGGGCAGTGACGATGAGCCGCGCTTCATAGCGATCGAGTACTGTCCGGTGAAAGGTCAGCGGCCGCTGGCCCTGGTAGGGAAGGGTGTCACCTTCGACGCCGGTGGCCTCTCTCTGAAGACGCCCGTGGGCATGGAGACGATGAAGGCCGACATGTCGGGCGCGGCGGCGGTGCTGGGTGCCCTGCGAGCCGTAGCGGAGCTCGAGCTGAAGATCAACGTCGTCGGCCTGATTCCGGCGGTCGAGAACCTGCCGTCGGGCCACGCGATGCGCCCCGGCGACGTCATCGGCTCGCGGTCACGCAAGACGATCGAGGTCTTGAACACGGACGCCGAGGGGCGCCTGATCCTGGCCGACGCTCTCAACTACGCCGCTCGCTTCGAGCCGCAGGCGCTCATCGACATAGCCACGCTCACCGGGGCGTGCGTAGTCGCTCTGGGAAACCAGGCGATCGGGCTCATGGGCAGCGACCAGGACCTGGTCGATGAGATCCGGGTCGCCGCCGATCGCTGCGGCGAGCGGGTCTGGCAGCTCCCGCTCTGGGACGAGTACCGGGAGCAGATGAAGTCAGAGGTCGCCGATATCAAGAGCACCGGTGGTCGGCCCGCCGGCACCATCACGGCCGCCATCTTCCTGCGGGAGTTTGTGGGCTCGGTGCCGTGGGCTCACCTGGACATTGCCGGAACTGTGTGGGCTGAGAAGGCCGGTCCCTACCAGCCCGCGGGGCCCACCGGGGTGGGCGTTCGCCTGTTCACCGAGTGGGTGCGAGGCCGGGCCGGCTGATCATAGCCGCTGCCGGGTGCTACATATTCAGACTTTAGTGTTCGGCCACTGTGGTCATGAAACGTGGTTGGGGTCGGCCGTGGGATCCTCGGAGCGGACTGCAGATCGCGACGGGCGGGCGCGGCGAAGGGTCTCGAGCGCTCGCTCTATTGCGGCGGGAGGGTGCAGCCAGAGCCGCGGAGCGGACATTTGGCGCGCCTCTGCCCGTTCCGGGTCGCAGCCCGAAGCCGCGCGCCAATGAAGCGAGGGGCTCTGGCCGCACCCGACCATCACGGCGACATGAAGCGAGGGCCCAACGCCGCACCCGACCACCACCGCGACATGAAGCGAGAGGATCCGCACGGCCGTCCCCGGCGTCGCTTGTTCACGCGTCATAAACACTGTGGCCGAACACTAGCGGCTGTCGCAGCCAGCCTGACCGCCCTGTGCGGCCTGACCCTGGGGGTTCCGGGTCCGCTCGCCGCCCAGGACCCGGACCCGGCTACCCCTCCCCCAGAGGTGCAGGAAGCCGACACCACGGTGGCCGACACCACCCCCGCGCCGTCCTTCCCCCTCTTCCCCGACCCTGCTTCCGAACGGCCCGGCGTCGCGCAGGATTGGGAGATGATGGACCTGCTGTCCACGGGCGCGCTGAGCTTCGCCGATCTGCTGGAGTTCACGCCGTTTCTCGACCCGCTCCGTGCCGGTTTCCTGGAAGGACCGCAATCGGTGATCTTCGCCGGGGGCGGCGGCGGCAGCTTCCGTTACACTCTGGACGGCTACGAGATCATTCCGTTCACCGGCGCGGCTCTGGATCTCCACCTCATCTCTCTGGTCGAGCTGCAGCGTATGGCGTTGGTCCGCGAGCCGGGCGGCTATCGCGCGTACTCGCAGACGCACCGGAACCCTCGGCACGAGCCGTACTCGCGCATCGAAGCGGGCAATGGCGATCGTCAAACCAACCTGCTGCGAGCGTTTCTATCCTCGGGGATCGGCCGTGCCCGCGTCGCCTTCGGTTACGATCGGATCGACACGGACGGCTTCATCGAGAGCGGTGAGTCCAAGCGCGATGTGGTCTTCGCCAATCTCGCCTACCCACTGCCCTGGGGCGTATGGGGTCAGCTCGAATTCCGAGGCACGTCGGCGGACCGGGACCTGTTCCCCAACCCGAAGCGGACCGACTGGATCCTGCGGCTGCGGCGGCCGTTCGGGGATGGCTGGCACACGGACCTCGTGGCGGGCCACGCGAGCGCTTCCGACAGCATCGGGGCAACGTTCAGGGAGTTCGGGGCGACCCAGGTGGCGCTCCGCACCGCGCACACGTCGTCGATCTGGCGGGCCCAGCTGACGCTGCGCGCTTGGGACGGCGACGGGGTGCCCACCTTCGAGCCCGAGGCATCGCTCGAGCTGCGGGCCGGTCCCGCCTCGCTCTACGCCAGCGGGCGCTACGAGAAATGGGACGACTTCAGTGCCGCCTCGGGCTATGCGGGGCTGGAGGTCAATCTGCCGCTCAATATCCGCCTGCTCGCCGAGGTCGAGGAGGGCGACAGGGGCCTCTTCGGCGAGTCGCGTCGCCGGCGCTATGAGTTCACCCGTTGGACGGCGGGTGGAGAGATCACTCTGTTCGCGGGGCGGCGACTGGCGAACCGAGCCGTCGCCGGCGCTCGGGCCGCCTGCCGACAGTGCGGCCGCCCTCCCCGGCGGCACGGTGGGTGTGATCGAGGCCTGGGCCAGGGGTAGGCTGTTCAGGCTGTTCGGCGGCGAACTGAGCATCGGAGGGTGGTATCGGAACCGCGAGGCGGGCGCGTTCTACTACTGGCCGCAACAGTCCTTCCGCGCCGATGCCCTGTACTATGTCTTGGGGTTGAGGGATCAGCTCGAGGTGTGGATCAAGCTGTTGGGCGGAAGGCGCGGCGCGACCCGCGTACCGGACCCGATCCTGAACGAGGGTTGGGTGACCACGTCGCCGCAGGACTGGTTCCGCGCGGAAGCCGTAGTGAGGATCAAGGATTTCTTCCTCTTCTACAACTACGAGTATTTCATCGCCAGCGGTGGCTTCGCCCAGGACATTCCCGGACTGTCTATCCCGAATACACGGATCCACTTCGGCGTCAAGTGGGAATTCTGGAACTGACCCGCGCGAGAATCTTCCCGCAAACGGAGGTCGGAGCCGGGGGACCGCGCGCTCCGGTCGACCCGGCAGTCGGGGTCGGTGTCTACCGCGAGGAGGCCGGGCGACTCACCCGCAGAACAACCTAAGGGTCCGAGCCGGGTCGCTAAAACCAACTCCGCGCGTCGGTCCCCCGGCTCCTCCCGGCTTGGATCTTAGGCTCGGGACCACGGGCATACCTCGGCAAAGTGCGACCGAGGGGACAGCAGAGGTGAGCGGCGGTTGGCGCTCAACC
>JBDHHM010000221.1:0-3648 GCA_039589355.1 Gemmatimonadota bacterium
GGTGATCATGACCGGACCTTCCAGAAACCCCGACTCCTCCACCCAGGTCGTCCCCGTCATCTCTCCGTTGCCGTTCAACGAGTACCACCCGGCGAAGACCGGGATGACTTCGCCGCCGCGCGGGAGGATGGCCGTGACCCCGGTTCGAATCGGCCCCTGCTCCACTCTCAACGCGCCCTCCCCTTCGATCAGCGTCACGTGTCCAACTTCCACGCCCGCCACGTCGGTGATGGCGTTCAACGGTCCTGGTTCTCCGTCGAATGGAATCCCGAGATCCCGGGCCCGCACCGATTGAGCGCTCGCGACGTTCACGGTCACGACGAAAAGCGCCAAGCACAGAGAGCAAATGGGCCTTAGCATTGAGATCCTTCCTTGTTGGACAGTTACCTCTGCTGAACCCGGGTCGCTACGACCAGATCGCGCCGTAGAGTCCCCGCGCCGCTTCCTGATACTCATCCATCGCCAGTACGTATCGACCTGGGACGCGGGCAACGAACTCGGCGGCGGACTCGGGTGACGCGAAGTGATGGACGTGACTGCAGAAATTGGCTCCGACATCTCCCAGTACACCCTCGCGGTCTGTTCTGACCAGCGTGCCTACCGCGTCATCAGGTTCTACCGATCGAAGGCCGCTCGGGGTAATCGTCAACCGCACCAATCTGCGGCTGACCGGATCGACGGACTCTACCTGTGCAGTTTCCTGCGTGAGCATCGGCACGAGATGCGCGGTCAGCGCACAGCAGCAGAAAAGCGCTGCTTCGTCGACTTCCACCCGGTGCACCGTCGGAGCCAGCATGACGCCAAACAACTCCGTCACGCGTCCCTCTGCGTCTCGCTCGGTCCGCCCAAGTTGCAGCGCTCGCTCCACCGCAGAAAAGTCCGATCCGCTTACCTGCGAAATGCGATCCACCGGAACCGGCCGCCCTGCCGCGAGGAGGGGGAAGATCTGCCTGAGTATGCGCCTATCCGGCTCTGCCCAGCGCGCGGCGATGTGCTCGATGGTCTCGGCTACGTCTTCGCGATTCTTGCCTGTCATTCTTTTGCCCCCGGGCGGAACTGCCTCATATCTGCGCCACGCGCATCTTTCGGGGAATCGTTACGCGCCTTCGACGTCCTTCCAGTTCCACCACTTGAGGAGCTCTGCATCGTGCTCTCGATGGCCGGCATAATACACGGCGCACCGGAACACGTAGAGAACGCACCGGTCGATAGGCGCACCACGAATCGTGCAGAGCTGCTGATACAGGTGCTCGGGATCGGCCCCGCGCAGGTCATCGACTCGCCGGACACCCAGGTCGTGCAAATCGCTAGCGAGACTCGGCCCGACCCCTGGGATCTTCTGTAGGTCTCCAGGCTGCGTTTCAGATATCACTCTTCTAACCTCCCATCGGCGCTCGCAGCGTCGGCCGCAGCACACGATCGGCCACCAGAGCCGCCAGCGGACAGTAGATGGTCTCGGACATGATGCCGGCGATCGCTTCGGTCCACGAGTAGCCGGGGCCGATTGCCTGCCCCACCTCGGCGATGACGAAGAACAGCCACCAGGCGAATCCGTAGAGCAGCCAACGCCCCGCCAGCGCGTCGCGCGCCATGTACAGTATGAGAACGAAAGCGGCCGCTGCGCCGATCTTGATGACCAGGACGCTCAGCATGAAGACCGCCGGCGCGGCGCCTTGCGGCGGCTCCAGACCCGTCAGTGCCGCGGCGCCGGCGTAGAACGGGAACGGGACCACGTACATGATCACGAGTGTCAAGACGAAGCTCAGAGACAATCTACCCATCTGTTCAACCAGTCTCGTTGCGCGACCTCGGCCAAACCGCCGATCCAGACGTCGCTCGCCGTCAGACGTCCAAGCGTCGCTCGTACGGAACGGACTCCCCATACTCCAGATACCGCCTGAGCACACGGAGATACATGGCCCAACAGTAACATGAGATTCGATAGTGCTCGGTTTGCCCGGGCCAGCCCATATGGTAGAACCGCACCTGCGTACCGTTCCGGCCACCGTCAAGCTGAAATCCCACACGTGTACCCACCCAGTCCTCTTCGGCACGCGTCAGCTCGAGCTCGAATTCAGAATCGGGGACGCAGCGGGTGACCTTTGCCCGCCAAGCGCAGTCGGGCCCGAAGCAGAGCTCGTACTCCGCTCCCTCTTTCGGCTCTCCCGCGGACCTTTGGGTCCACCAGCGGTCGAGACCCTCAGGGTGGCTCACCGCCCGAAACACCTCTACCGGCGGCACGTCGATGCGAAAGTCATGCAGGATGTCGGCCAAAGTATCAATCCTCTCCGTTCTCCATTACAGCGATGCAGTCAATCTCGACTCGGGCACCGAGGGCCAGCCCGCTGCCGGCGACCGCGCTACGCGCCGGCTTAGCTTCCCCGAAGAAGGTGGCGTACACCTCGTTCATCTTCGGCCACTCGGCGATGTCCGCCAGGAAGATCGTGCATTTGACGATCCGATCCAGGCTCGAGCCGTGGCGCTCGAGCACCGAACGGATGTTCTCCAGCGTCTGCCTCGTCTCCTCAGCGATACCACCGGGCACCAGCTCGGCCGTGCCGGGACGGTTCCCGATCTGACCGCTCAGGTACAGCGTGTTGCCGACGCGAACCGCTTCCGAGAACGGTAGGTCGAGCGCTTCCAGTTCGGGCGAGCTCAGGTGAGTGATCTCCGAGCTCGGTCCTCGATCCGAGTCGTCGCAGGACACGCCCAGCACAATGAGGGCTAAGACACCGAGAACTCCGACGAATGGGTTTCGCAAGGGTCACTCCTCCTGGGCCGTTCCACTGACATAGTGGATACGGATATATAACGTCCTGAATGTCGTCTTGCCTCTTCGTATCTCGGTGAAACCACTGGCCTCCATAGCCTCTTCCACGGTCCGCAGGTTACCCATTAGTAGAGGATCCACGTCCACCGCCGCGAGTCGCCCGCCAGGCTTCAAGACACGCGAGATCTCGGCGATCCCCCGCCGCTTGAGGTTCTTCGGTAGGTGGTGGAGCATCAGGCTACTGAGCACAGCGTCAAACTCGCCATCCGGGAACGGGATATCTTCGATCAGGCCAACCTGATAATGGATTTCCATTTGCTTCTCGACTGCCTTGCGTTCCGCCTCCAGTATCATCTCCGGGGCCGCGTCAATCCCGTGTACTTCGCCGTCCACTCCGGCACAAACCTTCGCGGCCATTGTCAGGTTGCCCGTCCCGCAGCCGACATCCAAAACCGTGTGGCCGGCAGTGATCCCCGCGAACTCAACCGTCCATTCCCTGAACCGATCCTCCTGACCCAGGAAGTGCAATCGGTTCACGGCGTCGTACAAACGGGGCCAACGAATCCGAATACCCCTCGTCGCCGGAGCCGATACGTGGTGGGGGTTCTCAGTCATCCTGCCGCCTCCGCCAACGCTTCAAGATTCTGGTCCCAACGGTCTCGGCACTGTTGCTTCGAGGACCGCATAGAAATCAGGTTCCGCAGTGAGGGCTGTTCAGATTATGAATCCAAGCGACCGCAAGAATTCGTCCGCTTCGCGATACGCAGCCGCCTGCACTTCCGGATCAGGGTTCGGCCATCCATCGTCCGGCTCAGTTGATGGAGTGAAGAGATGGCCAACTCCGTCATAGACGTGAAGATCACAACGATTGCCGGCGT
>JBDHHM010000222.1:0-6233 GCA_039589355.1 Gemmatimonadota bacterium
GTCGGCGACGTACGTCATCTCCGGGACGCCCGGGAACCTCTCTATCCTCCGCCAGTCAGCGCCTCCGTCTTCCGTGATCTGGATGAGCCCGTCATCGGTACCGGCATAGATGAGCCCTTCCTCGAGCGGCGACTCGTCCAGCGATACGATCGTCCCGAACGGCGAGGTGAAGACGTTTTTCCAGACCGCATCCACGCTCCATACCGTCCCCATCACCTCCATCCGGTTGCGATCGATCTGCCGGCTCAAGTCGGGGCTGACAGGCACCCAGGTGTCGCCTCTATCATCGCTGCGGAACAGCATGTTCGCGGCGAAGTAGAGACGTGTGCTCGAGTGCGGACTGATGATCAGCGGCGAATCCCAATGCCAGCGGAGCGCCGTGTCGCCGGCCTCGGGCTGCGGCTGGATGTCTATCCGCTCACCGCTCCGCCGGTCGTAACGTACGAGGCCCGCATACTGGTACTGGGAGTACAGGATGTCCGGGTTCTCGGGATCGACCCGCGTCTGGAAGCCGTCGCCGCCCAGCGTGATGAACCAGTCGCTGTTACGGATCCCGTGCACGTTCGTCGTCCGTGATGGGCCGCCCAGCGTAGAGTTGTCCTGGGTACCGCCGTAGACGTTGTAGAACGGGAACTCGTTGTCGAGGCCGACCCGATAGAACTGCGTTATCGACAGATTCATAACGGCCTTCCACGTCCGGCCTCGGTCCCACGACTCGTAGATACCACCGTCGCTCCCTACCATCAGATACTCGGGATCATCGGGATCGAACAGGAAGGCGTGGTTGTCCACATGCTTGAACTCGGATCCCAGAACCTCGAACGTGCGACCACCATCCTCCGTGTAGTGGATCATCACGTCCATAGCATAGACGCGATCGAAGTGGTGGGGGTCGGCGTAGATCTCGCCATAGTACTGCGGGTCGACCACGATGTAGTCGCTCATCCTCACCCAGTGCTCGCCCCGGTCCGGCGAGCGGAAGAAGCCGCTCGCCTCGAGACCGCCAATGCGATCCGTCCCATGTCGACGCCGGGCAGCCCCCGGGTGAGCTTCTTCCACGTCGCGCCAGCGTCGGTCGACCTGTAGATCGCCGACTCGGGGCCGCCGGCCACCAAAATCCCGACGTGTCGCCTGCGCTGGTACGACGTCGCATAGATGATGTCGGGATCGCGGGGGTCGAAAGCGATGTCCGCGACTCCGGTGTTCTCACTGATCTGCAGCACAAGCTCCCAGGTCTCTCCGCCGTCCGTCGTCTTGTACAGGCCGCGGTCGCCACCCGGCGCCCAGAGCGGCCCCTGCGCCGCTACGTACACAACGTCCGAGTCACGGGGATCGACGAGGATCTTGCCGATGTGCTCGGAGTGCCGCAGCCCCACGTTCGTCCACGTGCGGCCGCCGTCGAGGCTCTTGTAGACCCCGTCGCCGTAACCGGCGCTCCGCTGGCTGGCATTCTCGCCGCTGCCGACCCACACGACCAGTGGGTTGTTGGGGTCGAGCGCGAGGCAACCGATCGAGTAAGACCCGTAATCGTCGAAGATCGGCGTCCAGGTCGTACCGTTGTTCGTCGTTTTCCAGACGTTCCCCGATGCTACCCCAACGTACCAGACGCTCCTGTCCGTCGGGTCCTTCACGATGTCGCCGATCCGACCGGACATGAACGCCGGACCGATGTTCCTCAGCCTGAGCCCACCTAAGGTGCGGGCGTTCAGTACCCCGGCATCCTGGCCCGACGAATTCGCCGGGTTGAGTAGCAACAGCGCCACGACTGTCAGGACGACCCTTCTCATCATTCGCCTCCGATGCATTTCACTTCCAGCTAGGAGTTGAAAGGTATGCCTGGGCTGGATTGGGGCCCGGTTCGTCGGCGATTCTAACAGCCGCTTCCCCCGCACTCAAGGCGCGGCTTCTATCGGCCGACGCACGTGGGTAGGAAGGGCTGGGAAGGGTGGCTACGGGGTAATGTCGAACGGCGCGCTCGTCGCCACGAGACCCGCCGCCGTAACCACAAGCGTGTAGCCGTCTGCCGGGGCGTCGATTGCCAGATCGTCGAAGCTGGCGACGCCGGAGAGGGCCGCCACCGTCACCGTGCCGGACAGTCGCGCAGGCACCGCGGCGATCGCCTCACCGTCGTCGCCCAGCCCCAACGCTACGACCATCGTCATCGCCGCCGCCGCTTTGTCCACGCTCCACAGCGTCTCGGGATTTGCAGCCCCATCGCCGGTGACGGCAATCAAGTCGCCGTCCGGCAGGCAGGTGATTCCGGCGACGCCGGTCTCGGACAACGTCCCGATGTTCGTCGCGGTCAGGGTGCCGACGTCGACAGTGACCAGGTTCCGCACCCTGCGATTCCCGTTGTCTCGCAACTGGACGACGGCGTAGACCGTGCCGTCACCCGGGTCGGTGGCCAGGCCGTTGAAGCCGGTGATGCTGTCGCCCGCGATCGTTATCTGGCCCAGCAGGCTCGTCGTCACCGCAATAGCGTCCAGCTCGTACAGCTCGTCACCGAACGTACTGGCGGTGAGCAGCCGGCCGGCGCCGCCGCTCTCCAAGGTAAGCGGCTTGAGATCGGGGACATCGAGCACGCCGACGAACTGCTCCACACCGGTCACGATGTTGATCCGACTGAGCCTCGAGCCCCAACTGATGGCGATGACGTCACTACTCTCGGGATCGAAGGCCATGCCCAAGACCGCCGTACTCTGCGAATTGGCAAGCGGCGACAGAACCTGCGGCGTGACCGGATCGATGTACTCGAGCACCCGGTCGCCGTCGCTGATCCCGCTCGCGTGAAAGATCATCGCGCCGGGATTGGCCCCGAGGCGAATCGTGACATCATCGGCGAACGTCGTCACGACGTCGCCGGACTCATCGCGAAGCTCCACCTGGATCGGGGGGACGATCGTCGTCCTCTTTGAATGGCTCGCCGGTTGGATGGCGAAGACGATCTGAGATGGCTCCAGCACGGGGCCGGTCGAATCGCTGCAGCCTGCGAGAGCGGCCGCAGTCGACAAGAGGGCCGCGGCCCAACGCTTACCTACCATCTCGTGCCGTGATAGTGACAGGCGAAGCAGTTGCTCTTCCCGCTACCCATGGTGCTGGTGTGACAGGTGTTACACCAGTTGTAGCCGTTGATCGTGAAGTCCTGGATGTTGTTGTTGGTGATGTAGTAAGGGTCCGGGTCGCCATCGCTCGGCACGGCCGTCGAGCCGTCGAACGACATCACCGTATCGACCGTGTGGAACAAGTTGCCACTCGCATGGGGATCGTGGCACGACAAGCACGGCACGGTCATGTTGTTGTTCCTGCCCGTAGTCCAACCGTAACCCGATTTCAGGGAGGCGCCTCCGGTGCCTTCTGCCATCCCGTCCGCCTTGTTACCGGTCATAGTGCCGTAAATGTCTTGGAGCGTCGTGTCCGGCGGTGTGATTCCCGCGGCGAAGCTCCCGTCGTGGCAGTCGAGACACCACTCCGTCATGTAGTCGCCGCCGGTCACCGTGAGGAACCCATCGCCGGGTGTCCGTCCATCAGTCGGATCGGGATCCGCTTTCACCTTCTGTGACGAGCTCGCCGTGTGGGGGTCGTGACAGTCGGCGCACTCGATCACCGCACCGCTCGTCGCCTGCGCGGCGTACTGAACGTCGTGCCGATCATTCAGCAGGTCGTTGTCGTAATCGCCGACGGGTGCCGTGACCCATTTTATCGAGGTCGCGAACAGGCTCGCCAGGTCCGTGCCGGCCGGCCCATCGCCGTCGTGGCAATTGAAGCAGAAGCCCTCTTCCTCCTCCGCCAGAGCCGGTGCCGTCGGCGCCAAATCCGGCGGCGCCAGGAGCTTCCTCTTCTCCGAGCCGTGGCCACTGGCATGGCAACCGTAGGTGCCGTCGCCGAAGCAGCCGGCGATGGCGGGCGCGCCGTTGTGCGAGCCGCTCGTCCACGCAGTGGCATCGATCACCGGCGGCATCACCCCATCGGTGAACGGGGCTGCGCCACCGGCACCGTCGGAGTCGTGGCAGGCCAGGCAGAAGCTCGTGAGCTTGGCCGCCTGGGCGGAATCGGAGGCAGGATCGCCGGTCAGCACGATCGCCGATCCCCCATCCGCATCTTTGAGCCGCACGCTTCCCTGCTGATGCTGGCTCTGATCGTGACAGGCCTCGCAGTCCGCAGTCTTCACCGAGTCGGCCCAGGATACGTGATGGCTCGGGCGCGACAATTCGGCGAGGATCGCCCGCTTGTGCGCTGGCGTGACAGTCACGGCAGGCACCGGAGCCGGCGAAACCGCCGTCGTGGCCGTGGCACGTTATGCAGGTATTGCCGGCGTTGTGCTGGCCGGCGCTGCCATCGTTGCGATGCTGGTCGGTTCCCGTATGGCACACCTCGCACACGCCGTCGTAGGTCGCATCGCCGTCGGCGTACGAGTTGGTGCCCGAAGTGGCAGTGAAGGTGACGCTCTTGTCTCCGCTGTTGGGCGTCGTGATCGTGGTCGGGATCATCGAGAGGTTGCTGCCAGCCTCACCCTCGTGGTTGTGGCAGTTCCAGCAGCTCGTCGCCGCCGTGTGCTTCGGCCCGTTGTGTATGTCCACGTCTTTCGGGATCGTGACCAGCGTGCCATCCCGGTCCACCTCCGTTGGCCCACCAACGCCATGACACGAGAGACACAGGGCCTCGGACGTCGCATAGTCCTGCAGCTGGCTGAAGGAGGCACCATGGAGGCTATGGCAGAAGTCGCAGTTGTGTTTGGGAGTCTGAGCGCGGAGCGGCTGTGGCCCTCCCAGCAGCACAAGCCAGCCCAAGAGCACCGGCAGCAGCGCGGCCCTTATCCGGAAGCGACTCACGGCTGACCCGCTCCGTTAGGGAAGACCTCCACGCTTCTCGTCCGGTTGCTCGTCACGAACACGGCCCCGTCCGTGTCGACCGCGACATCGAGCGGCACGAACAGGGTTGGATCGCCTGGTCCACCGCCCAGCTCGCCCACCTGCTCCAGGGTCTCGCGGTCGAAGACCAGCACCTTGGTTAGAAGCACATCGGCGACGAAGATCCGGCCCAGGTCGTCCACGGCCAGCCCCTGGGGACGCGAGAAGCCGCCCGTGCAACCCATCATCCCGCAGGTGCCCTGGCCCGAGATCTCAGCCAGGAAGGTCCCGTCGTAGGCGAATATCTTCACGGCGGCGTGGCCCGTGGGGCTCCCGTAATCGCTCACCAGGACTTCGCCGCGGACCCGATCCACCGCGATCGCGATCGGCGATTGGAACCGCTCGCCTCCGATCCCCGGCCCGGAGATCGTGCCCCGGAGCCTGCCGCGAGAGTCGAAGACTTTGACCTCTTTCGTGCCTCCGTCCACGACGAAGACGAGCCCGAGAACCTCATCCACCGCCAGGTCATTCGGATACTCCACCGCCCCGGTCCCGAACGACCGCTGGTACGACCCGCCTTGTGCGCTATAGACCTCGATCGTTCGCTTTGAGGCGTTCCCCACAAAGACCCGCTTGCCGAGAAGCCCGATGCCGAGAGGCACCCCGTGAACGGCGAAGCCCTCCTCCGCCCTGAGCGTTAGGGGATTCACGGCCAGTATCATCGCACGCCGCGCGTCCGAGACCAGGAGCCGCCCCCTCGGCGTCAGCGCAACACGCACTGGCGACGCCATGGTATCCACGGCCAGCAGCGAGAAACGAGGCTCCACTTCTCCCGTCGGCGCTCCAGACTCCACGGGCGCCGCCCGTTCGCTCCAGCAGCCGTAGATGAAGAGGACCCCCAGGCACGCGGCGATGAGGGTGTGTATGAGGATGGTCCGCCGCATCCGATATGCTCCCGGGGGAAGGCGAGCACCCCGATTCGGGTGCAAAATCCCTGCCATGGTACAACTTTACCGAGCGCTCGGCGCCCCACGACATTTGTTTGCGCCATCGCGCCCCGTAATGGGACAAGTTGCCACAACCCAGGCCCCGCTTCACTCAATCCAATCCGTTGTGGACACTCACTTTAGCCGGCTCGTCAGGTACGATTATTGCTTCACTTTCATGGGCGGAAGGTCCTCTCCCCACCTTCTGACTCCCCCAACACCACTGATTGTCCTTGCGTTGGCCGTAGCACGACTGGATGCCCGAGTGCAAGTCGCCTGATGTGATGCTTTTTGCATGAGTGACGAATTCTTTCCAGGCGGCGGCACGAGGTGATTCAGTGTTTTGGTCCATACCAACGTTCAGGAGGGAGGCATGAGACGCTTAGCAAGTCTGGCTCTC
>JBDHHM010000223.1:0-3382 GCA_039589355.1 Gemmatimonadota bacterium
GCGCATTCCTTCGCACGGCCGATGGAAGATGCTGGACAACCTGCGCCGCAGCCTCTCGGCACCGTCATTGTTCTTACTCGGCGTCGCCGCCTGGACCCTGCCCGCCGTCTCTCCGCTGCTGTGGACCGGCCTGCTCCTGGGATCTGTTGCGGTGCCCGCGTTCATGCCGGTGCTCGACGGTCTCATCCCACGACGGCAAGGCTTCTCCAAACGCAGCCATCTGCGTGCCACGGGCAGCGATATCCAGGTTGCCGTGCTGCAGGTGCTGCTTGCCATCGCCGTGCTGGCGCACCAGGCCCGGTACATGACGGATGCCGTGGTGCGCACGCTCGGGCGGCTCTACGTCACGAGGCGTAACCTCCTCGAGTGGGTCCCGGCGGCGCAGGTTGGGTACGGCGCCGACCTAAGGCTCCGCGCCTTCTACCTGCACCTTCGCTGGAGCGTTCTCCTCGCCTCAGGCGCCGGCGTGCTCTTCGTCATCCTCAAACCGGCGGCGTGGCCGGTCGCTGGGCCTCTGGTTCTCCTCTGGGTCCTATCGCCCGTTCTCGCCTGGCGCCTGAGCGTACCCTGGAAACCTGGAGAGAGACACCGCCTCTCGCAGAGTGAGGAGCGCTCCTTGCGTCTCATTGCAAGGCGGACCTGGCGCTTCTTCGAGACGTTCGTAACCAAAGAGGACCACTTTCTGCCGCCGGATAACTTCCAGGAAGATCCCGAGCCTGTTGTCGCCCACCGCACCTCACCGACGAACATGGGGCTGTACCTCCTGAGCACGATGGCCGCTCACGACTTCGGCTGGATCGGGATCCTGGACATGGCCCACCGTCTCGAGGCCACGCTGGAGACGATGACCAGCCTGCGCCGGTTTCACGGCCATCTCGCCAACTGGTACGACACCAGGGACCTCCGGCCGCTCGATCCCCTCTACATCTCCACCGTCGACAGTGGGAATCTGGCAGGGCATCTCATCGCGCTGTCTCAAGGATGCCGCCAGCTCATGCGTCGACCGCTTCTGGGCCCGCAGATTCTGGACGGGATTCGCGACGCGCTTCAGCCGGTGCTCGATACGGTGGAGAAGACCACGTTCCGCCCGCGATCGGAAACGGTCACGGCGTTGCAGGTGCGAGAGGCCTTGAACGCCATGTCGGCCGTCCTGGGGGATCCCCCGACGGCGCTCCCAGAATGGGAGCGCCGGTTCGAGGCGCTCGAGACCAGTGCGGAGAACCTCCTGGACATCGCCAGCACGCTTTCCACCGTCCTGGAGAACGAGGACGGATCGGAGATCCTCACTTGGACTACGGCCGTCCGAGACACCGTCCGGAGTCACGCACGCGATCTCGAGCTGATCCGTCACGCGGATCCCGACGGGTTCGGAACGGCGGCGATCACGCTCGAGCACCGCCTCTCCGCCCTCGCACTCCAGGCGGAACAGATGGCCTGGGCGATGGACTTCCGATTCCTCTTCGACTCCTCTCGCAAGCTGTTCTCGATCGGCTTCCGCGTGGCCGACAACACACTCGACCCGAGCTGCTACGACCTGCTGGCCTCGGAAGCGAGGCTGGCGAGTTTCGTGGCCATCGCCAAGGGAGATGTCCCGCCACGGCACTGGTTCCTCCTCGGCCGGTCCCTCACGCCGGTTGGGCATGGGTCGGCGCTGGTTTCCTGGTCGGGATCGATGTTCGAATACCTGATGCCGCTTCTGGTGATGGAGCAGCCCGCCCGCAGCCTGCTGGATCTCACCAGCCGCCTCGTGGTGTGGCGCCAGGCACGGTACGGCGCGGAACGAGGGGTCCCCTGGGGAGTCTCCGAGTCAGCCTACAACGTGCGCGACGTCGAGCTCACCTATCAATACTCGGATTTCGGCGTGCCCGGCCTGGGACTCAAGCGCGGGCTGTTCGAGGATGTGGTGGTGGCACCCTACGCCACCGCGCTCGCGGCCATGGTGGATCCCAGGGCCGTCGTCGACAACTTCGCTCGTCTCGAGAATGCCGGGGCCGACGGCAGCTACGGGTTCTATGAGGCGTTGGATTTCACACCGTCGAGGCTTCCTGAGAAGGCACGGGTGGCCGTGGTTCGGGCGTACATGGCCCACCATCAGGGAATGACGATCGTCTCCTTGGGAAACGTCGTTCACCACGGCCTGACCCGAAGACGCTTCCACGCACATCCCACGATCCAGGCAGCGGAGCAGTTGCTGCAGGAACGTACACCGCGTTCGGTGGCCGTGACGCGACCCAGGGGTGAGGAAGTGCAGGTGACTACCCACGTCCGCGACCTCATTCCACCAACCCTGCGGCGGTTCGAATCGCCGCACGACATCCCGCCGCGCACCCATCTCCTCTCGAATGGTCGGTATCTGGTCATGATCACGGCGGCGGGCTCCGGCTTCAGCCGGTGGCGCAACCTCGCCGTCACCCGATGGCGTGAGGACACGACCCGTGACTGCTGGGGCACCTTCATCTTCTTGCGGGACGCGAAAACCGGCGACGTCTGGTCGGCCGGGTTCCAGCCGAGCGGCACCGAAGTGGACAAGTACACCGTCGTGTATGCCGAAGACCGGGCCAAGATCATGCAGCGCGACCGGTCACTGTCGATCACGCTGGAGATCGTGGTCTCGCCCGAAGACGACGCCGAACTGCGCCAGCTGACGGTGACCAATCTCGAAAACCGCGACCGTGAGATCGATTTCACATCCTATGCAGAAGTCGCCCTTGCCCCGCAGGCCGCGGACGAGGCCCATCCCGCCTTTTCGAACCTCTTTGTGGAAACCGAATTCGTTCCCGAGCTCGAGACGCTATTGGCAACCCGACGCCCCCGTTCGGCTGACGAGCCACAACCATGGCTGGCTCACATGGCCGCGATCGAAGCGGAGCTGGTGGGCCCGTCTCAGTACGAGAGTGACCGCGCCCGCTTCCTGGGCCGGGGCCGCGGGGTCAGGACGCCGGTCTCGGTGATAGATGGCGAACCGCTCACGAACACCGCGGGGACGATTCTGGATCCAATGGTGAGTCTCCGGTATCGGGTGGCGATTCCGCCCGGCGGAACGGTCCGTCTCGTCTTCACCACGCTGGTGGCGCCTTCCCGGGAGGAAGCCCTCGACTTAGCGGAGAAGTACCGCCAGCCGGACACGTTCGAGCGGGAGAGCTCGCTCGCCTGGATGTATGCCCAGGTCCAGCTCCACCACCTCCAGATCACCCAGGATGAGGCACACCTGTTCCAGCGCCTGGCCAATCGTATGCTGTACAACGATGGCACGTTGCGCACCGTCCCTGAGGATCTGGCCGCCAACAGCAGAGGTGCGTCAGGGCTCTGGGCGCATGGTATCTCCGGCGATCTCCCGATCGCCGTCGTCCGCGTCG
Organism: Gemmatimonadota bacterium; assembly: GCA_039589355.1. Lineage (GTDB taxonomy): Bacteria > Gemmatimonadota > Gemmatimonadetes > Palauibacterales > KS3-K002. The sequence goes on from JBDHHM010000223.1 coordinate 3,357, forward strand.
AGCAGGAAGAAGAGCGTGATGTCGCG
>JBDHHM010000224.1:0-3798 GCA_039589355.1 Gemmatimonadota bacterium
CCCGCGCTCGCCGTGGCAAGCGCCATGGCTACCAGTAACACCATTGTTCGGTTCATCGTGTGCTCCTTCCTCTTGTTCACTCGGCCGGCCGACTGACTGCTGTTGTAGCCTTGCGCCTTGTCTTGCCAGGAGCCGGCTGGCTGCTTCTCACTGCTCGGTTTTGTCTCTGTGTGCGGAGAAAGATGGCTCTCCGCCATCACTTGAGCAACGCGTCGGCCTCACCGGCTAAATCGTAGCATAGCAAACCAACGACACCCTTTCGCGACGTGCAATCGGTTCCGGCACCACAGACTTCTTTGCACACTCGAGCTCCTGCCCTGGCGGGCGGTCGCCGGACGTAACTCATTTGGCCATAGCCTAGTTCGACCGTCGTCTTGCATTTGGCACGATCGTTGCGGCGTTATGCAAATCGAACCCAGCATTGTGTTGTCCCGCCTTGTAGAGACCAATAACAAGATCCAGAGAGGTTCAAGCGATGGCTGAGCGTGGAGCGCAAAGCCCGCCACCCGCCACCGCTGGCAACTCACGATCCGGCTTCGGCCTGACGGAGATGCTGATCTCGACGACTTTGTTCGCGTTGGCGTTGGCGGGGATCGCCGGTACGGCGGCACAGGTGGGTGCAGGGATTAACGGGGCGCACGAGCGGACGCGGGCGATGACGGTGGCGCAGGCGCAGCTGGAGACCCTGCTGGCGCAACCGTACGAGGAACTCGCGGGCGGGACGGCGGAGTCGGCAGGGGTGAGCATAAGCTGGACGGTGAGTGAGAGAGAGGGAGTCAAGGAGATCGAGCTCGTCTACCGCCACGACACGCCGCAGAAGGCCCTGAGGCGTACGCTGACGGCGGCGCGCCTGGAACGATGAAGCGCGGGTACCCCGGCCGGGCGGGCTACAGCCTGGTGGAGATGATGATCGCGCTGCTGGTGAGCATGGTGGTGATGGCAGCGTTAATGGGGATGGTCATACACCAGCAGCGCTTCTACCTGATCGCCAACGACATATCTCAGACGGTGAGCGACTTGCAGCGCGTGGAAACGGTTGTGGTGCCGGAGCTCCTACCGTTGAGTCCAAGTGCCGGTGACATCGTCTTCGCCGGCGACGATTCGATTGCGATGCGCGTTTTCCGTGGCGTGTACAGCGTCTGCGACAAGCTGCTCGCGCCCGACTTCGCGATCGTTGTGCGAAACCTGACGGGCAACTCTGTTCCACTGATCACCGACAGCGTGTTAATCTACTCGCGCGGTCAGCAAAGGGGATTGGCCGACGATTCGTGGCGTCCGGTGAAGATGAGCAGCGTCAACACGACGACGTGTCCGGACGGCACGCCGGCTTGGCGGGCGGTGATCCCGGACCTGAACGGAGTGTCGTTCCAGATTCCGGTGGGCTCTCCGGTTCGGGCGTTCCGGCATGGCAGCTACTGGCTGGAGCTATCTTCTGACGGCTGGTACCTGAAGACGGATGCGACCAGCGGCACAGCTGTGGTCGTTGTCGGGCCACTAACACCGCCGGATTCGGCGGCATCGGCGGCGCTCCGGTTCCGATATCTGGACGTTCAAGGGGACGTCGCGACGACGAACGACGAGATCGCGAGGATCGACTTGGACGTGAGTTCGCTGGGCACCGTGCCCGGCATGCGGGACGGCCTCCCCCACCGCGCGCGGCATCGGTTGTCGTTCGACATTCGCAACAACTGAGAGGGTGACGGGCATGTCAGCACAGGAAGGCCAGCGATTCGACCGCAGCGGTTTCGGTTTAACTGCGGCGATACTCTGCCTGATCGTCCTGTCGGCGCTGGCACTGTTCGGGGTCTCGTTGCAGATCAACGAGCATGAGTCGCAGATCCGCAGCAGTTCGCGGACGATCGCCTTCTACGCCGCCGAGACGGGTCTGATCCGCGGGCTGGAGGACTGGACGCGGCCCGATGTGATCGAGGAGGGCGAGACATGGCTGGTGGCTGAGGGCACGCTGATGGAGGGCGCGCGTTATCGGGTCGAGGCAACGAAGCTGGATGACGCCAGTAACGTCCACGGCCTGTTCGCGGTGCGCTCCGTGGGAGCGGCCGGACGCGGGCAGACGCGCGAGGCTGGAATGCTAGTCGCCACCGTGCCGCTGGGGAGTCCGGTGCACGGCGCACTTCGTACGATCGGGCAGGTGAAGATCGCTGGGCGCGCTGAGGTCGACGGCCACGACATGATCCCACCGAACTGGATGGACGACTGCCCGCCAGTGCTTGAGCATGCGGCGGGCGTGACGATGACCGATACGACGCGAATGAGCCGCTCGGGCGCCTCCAGCGTCGACGGCGAGCCACCGGTGGACGAGAACTCCGACACGACGGGCTACTTTGACTTCGGCGACACAAGCTACGAGGAGCTCGCCACCAAGGCGAACATCACCCTGCCCCACGGTACGAACGTCTCCGGCACCCAGCCGAGGGCCTCTTACACCCTTGACGGTAAGTGCGACACGAACGATCCGCTCAATTGGGGTGAACCGGAAATCGATCGGACGTCTTGCAGCGACTGGTTCCCGATCATCCATGTGACCGGTGACCTCACGCTCTCGGGCAGCGGTGTCGGCCAGGGCATCCTGCTGGTGGACGGCCACCTGGCGATATGCGGCGGCGCGACCTTCTACGGGCCCGTCGTCGTCAAGGGGAAGGTCAAGAGCTGCGGCTCCGGGTTCCGACTGTTCGGCGGCGTCATCGCGGGAGAGAGCGACCTGAACCCAGCGGCGGGCGGCGTCGTGGTGGGTGCCTCGCGCATCCAGTACAGCGCCTGCGTCGTCGAGCGGGCGATTAGCCGCTCCCGGGCCGGTCGGCCGCGCCCCCTGACGGACCGTCCCTGGTTCGCGCGCCGCTGAGCCGAGCTTCGCCGGCCAAGCCCGAGACCAGCCGGCCAACTTCAAGGCCGTCGCAGGTCAGTGCGCTACACTCAGACACCGGTAGCCATCCCGGGGTTCGAACGATGAGATCCAAGTCGGCGTGCTGGTCTGGGGGCGGCCTCACCTTTTCGCCCAGACGGCCTCATGACGGATTCGTCTCCGGGATCAGAGCGCTAATAGATCGCGCCGCAAGGCGAACGGATCGTCACCCTCCAGACCCCGCACCCGACAGGCGAGCGCGCGGTAGATGCGTTTCAGCAGTCCGTAGGTCGCGCTGTGCTTAGGGTCGGGCAGCTTGCGGCGCGCTTCGTCCAGCACCACGAAGGGTCCGGCGACCTCGGCGAGTGGCCGTTCCGCACCCGTCTCCCGGTACCAGACCCAGGCGGCGTGGATCGCCGCGCCCAGCGCCGCCCCTTCGCCGAGTACCGGGACCGTCTCGGCCTCGAAGACGTCGGCGATCGTCTTGCACCAAGAGGGTGAGTTGGCGAGTCCCGCCGGTCAGGCGGATCTCGCGGGGGGTCACCGGCATGCGAGTGAAGCCCTCGTAGAGGTTTAGCACGTGCCCTTCCAGCACGGCCCGGCAGAGCGTTGCCGGCTCGAACTCGGCGAGACCGAATCCGAAGTAGAGCGGCGCTGCATGCGGCAGGTCCGGCGTGCGCTCCCCTTCGTACCAGGGCACCAGCACGCGGCCGTGGTTACCCGGCGGTGTGGTTAGAACGGCCCAGTCGAATCCCCCGTGGGTCAGCCCGAATCTCTCCAGCGCTGCGTTGTAGCCGTTGCCCATGTTGGAGACGCAAAGCAGTGGCAGGTAGCGGCCCGTGCTGTCGCAGTAGGCGGCGATCTCACCGGTGGGGTCGATGAACGGTTCATCCAAAACGCTGCAGGCCGTTCCGCTCGTCCCCAGGCTCACCGTTATC
>JBDHHM010000225.1:0-3925 GCA_039589355.1 Gemmatimonadota bacterium
GCGCCCGTCCGGCGTCACCGCCAGAGCGTAGACCGGACCCGTGTGGCCCTCCAGGGTGCGGATCGTCTCCCCCCGTTCCAGATCCCACACCGTGATCGTGGGGTCTTCCGCGGCCGAGACCGCGTTACGCCCGTCCCCTATCAGCGCCACCGTCAGAGCGGGATGCGTACCGCCCCCCAGGGTGCGCAGCGCTTCCCCCCGCTCCAGATCCCACACCTTGAGCGTCTCGTCCGCTGAGGCCGAGACGGCTCTGAGCCCGTCCGCCGTCAGCGCCACCGATAAGACCCAGCCGGTGTGGCCCTCCAGGGTGCGGATCGCCTCCCCCCGCTCCAGGTCCCACAGCTTGAGCGTCTGGTCCGCAGAGCCCGAGACCACGTGGCGTCCGTCTGGCGTCACCGCCACCGCTTGGACCGGAAGGGTGTGGCCTTGCAAGGTAAGGAGCTGCTTCACGGACTTGGTCTCCTTTCCAACCTAAGTTCCGAGGTGTATCTCGAGCCTCAGCACGAGCACCTCAATACGACCGCGATCGGCGCGGGGCCGCGCCGGCGGCCAGGGGGACGGCTCTCAGGCCGAGAAGTGGCAAGCGTTGCACGGAGGTCTCCAGGGTGTAGGGAATCAAGCTAAGGGGCCGTGATGGCTGGGACAATTGGCGGGCTGGTGCGGCCAGCGCATGGTTCCTGACGGAGGTGGGGCGCCCCTTCCTCACCCAGCCGGTCGACCCGGCGGAGCTGCACGACCTGGTGCTGCGGGTCGGGCTGCAGGAGCGCGCCGAGTAGAGTAGGGGTACGCGGAGCGCAGGGCTCCTCCGCCGCCTCCCCCCCTCCCGCCAACCCGTCACCCCGATCCCGAGTGACTCCCGATACCCCAGGACTCCGCCCTCACCCCGTGCGGCAGCTTCCTAACTACTTGACAATAGCAACTAGATAGTTCATTATGGCAACTATTGGAGGATCCGGCACATATATCAACCGCCTTCGCTCCGCTGCAGATGACGGAAATCGAGTTCGATCAACGAGTGGAAGCCGTCCGGCGCTTCAATCGGTTCTACACGCGCCAGATCGGCGTTCTGCAAGAAGGTTTGTTGAGAAGCCCCTTCTCGCTGACCGAGGCTCGGGTGGTCTACGAGCTGGCTCACCACGAGGGGACGACGGCCACGGAGCTGGGCGAGGAGCTAGAGCTGGATGCCGGCTACCTGAGCCGGATCTTGCGCGGCTTCCACAAGCGCGGGCTGCTGGCGAAAGAACGCTCGCAGATCGACGGCCGCCAGACGCTCCTCTGCTTGACGCAGCAGGGACAGGAAGCCTTCGCCAAGCTCAACGCGGCGTCGCGCGATGAGATCGGAGCCATGTTGGCCGAGCTGACCGAGGAAGAGCAAGGGTCTCTGGTCGACGCGATGCATACTACCGAGAAGCTGCTCGGCGCTCAGCCCGAGCACCGCGTGCCCTACATCCTCCGGCCTCACCAGCCGGGCGACATGGGCTGGGTGGTCCACCGCCACGGCGTACTGTACGCACAGGAATACGGCTGGGATGAGCGGTTCGAGGCGTTGGTCGCGGAGATCGTCGCGGACTTCATCCAGAGCTACGACCCGAGACGGGAACGGTGCTGGATAGCCGAAAAGGACGGCGAGAACGTCGGCTCGGTGTTTCTCGTCAAGAAATCGAAGACGGTGGCCAAGCTGCGCCTGCTGCTGGTCGAGCCGAAGGCGCGTCATCTGGGCATCGGGAGCCGCCTGGTGAAAGAGTGCGTGCGGTTCGCCCGCCTGGCAGGGTACCGTAAGATGATTCTGTGGACGAACGATGTGCTCCATGCCGCTCGACGGATTTACGAGACGGCCGGCTTCGCTCTGGTCGATCGGGAGCCTCACCAGAGTTTCGGGCATGATCTCGTAGGAGAGACGTGGGAGCTGAAGCTGTGACCGGAGAGGCGCGGGTGAGCCCGACCCTCGACCTGGCGGAGTTCGCGCGCCGGCTCGTGTCGCCCGCCGGGTCAGCGGCCTCGAGTTGGCGACCGTGGATCGTCCGGCTGAGGCCCGGCGAATCGGATCGCTTTCACGCCGCCTGCCGCGAACATCGCGTCGCCGTGATCGACACGATCGATCGCCAGCTCGCCGAGCTCGCCGCCGTACGGTGGCCGTCCGAATCCAGTGTCGGACATAGACAGCGCTTCCTCGACGAGCTGCTCTCCGCGCACGGCGGAAGCGAGTCATACGGCAACTGGATCTACCTCCCGTGGGAAGCGAAGATCGTGCACCTCCTCGATCGGAACGAGTACTTCGAGGTGATCACCAACCGCAACCTGGACAAGATCACGCGGGAAGAGATGGTGTCCTTGCGCGGCAAGCGCATCGGCGTCATCGGCCTGTCGGTCGGTGGTGAAGCGGCCGTGACCGTGGCTCAGGAGCATCTGTGCGGCGCGATGGTGCTGGCCGACTTCGATCGACTCGACCTGTCGAACCTGAATCGACTAAATGCGGGGTTCGATGAGCTGGGTCAGAAGAAATCGACGATCGTCGCGCGGCGCATCGTCAAGATCGATCCCTATCTCGAGCTGACCGTCTTCGAGGACGGCGTGACGGCGACGAACCTGGCGGCTTTCCTGGATGGCCTCGATCTCGTCATCGACGAGTGTGACGATCTGCAGATCAAGCGCGACGTACGGCTCCGCGCCAGGGCCCGCGGCCTGAACCTGGTGTTCGCGGCCGATGAGCGGGGCTTCCTCAGCGTCGAGCCCTACGCCTACCGACCCGACCTCCTCCCGTTTCACGGGCGAATCGAAGGCCCGCAGCCAGGGCGCGAGGCCTTCCCAACGCCGCTGGCCTTCATGAAGGCGCTGGCGGAGTGGATGGGCGGCTGGGACAACATCTCCGAGCGGTCGCGGCGCTCGCTGGAGCGGATCGGAGACACGCTGTGTGGATACCCGCAGCTCGCCGGCGAGGCTCGATACGCGGCGGGACAGATCGGGAACGTCGCGCGGCGGCTCCTTCTCGGCGAACGGCTCGAGCCGTTCATCGGCAATCTGGACCTGACGCGCCTGGTCCCGTCTAGCTAGCCCGGCCGCCGCATGAACTTCATGTTCCGGTAGGTCGGCTGTGCGCCGCGGAAATCGAGCGCCTCGCCGTGGTAGGTGAAGAAGAGGCCGGGCAGGTACTCCCTGCAGCGATACGTGTCGGCGTACAGGTAGCCGTTCCGTATCGAGATCTCCAGGCTGCCGATGTGGCGGCCCCACTGGCCGAACACGTAGTCGCCCAGGTAGCGCCTCCACTCGGGCTTGTCGGGGCCCGGCGCGTCGGCCTCGTCGTTCGGCTGCAGATAGTCGAAGTAGTGGGCGTTGTCTATTACTCGGTTGCTCGGTTGCTCTTGATCATCGAGCCCGGGCCGTCCGGTAGCGGCGGTAAGAAGCGGATCTCCTCGAGCCAGCCGTACCGCCCCACCAGCTCGTCGCCGTCCAGGAACACGGTGAGCGGAAAGAAGTTCTCCCGGTTGGTCGAGATGCCCAGTACCCCGTCGCGGATCCAGACCCGGTTACCCTGATGGTAGAGGCCCAGGATCTCCTGCAGGCGCTCGTGCTCGGCGTCGATGGGCACGAACCCGTCGGTCGACACGTGCTCGGGCACGGCCTGGGTCGGGCCCAGCGCCTGCCGCACGACGCCGTCGATCAGCTGGCGGACCTGGTAGTGGCCCACCCGGTGGGCGAACGAGTTCGTCAGGAAGACGACGCCGAAGCCCAGCTCGGGATAGATGACGAGGCCGGAGGTGAACCCGAAGCCCGCGCCGCCGTGATAGATGCTGTGGGTCGATGCGATCACCTGGCGGATGAAGCCGAACCCGTAGCCGGTTCGCTGGTTCTTCTCCGGGAATTGTACGGCGTACATCTCCCGCAGCAGGTCGTCGCCCAGCAATCGCCCGCCGTCCGGCGCGCCGCC
>JBDHHM010000226.1:0-3504 GCA_039589355.1 Gemmatimonadota bacterium
ACGGCACCGCGGGGTCGGGGGTCGTGCTGGACCCGAACCACACCGCGGGCGGCTTCCGGGCCAGCAACGACTTCACGGTGTTCGAGTGGTTCGAGATCACCAGGACCGGCGGAGTGAACGGGCGACCGGCCGCTAGCGTGCAAAACGCAACGAACGTGATCTTCGACCACCTGTTGATCCACGACTATGTGACCGGTTTCGCAGCGTACGGGATCAAGGGGTCGGACAACAGCAGCTTCACCGCCCGCAACTGCATCGTCTACAACGGCCAGAGCAGCGGGATTCGCCTGGAGGCGGCCACCTCTGTGGCGACCATCGAGAACTGCACTGTTTACGGAATCACCGGAAACGGAATCTCAGAAGATGCCGGCGCACTAACGGTGACGAACAGCATCTCGATGGGGAACACGATCTCCGACTTCGTCGGCGGCACGCAATCCTATAACCTGTCCGAGGATGGCACCGCGAGCGGAACCGGCTCGATAACGGGCGGGAATCCGACTCTCCAGTTCGTCAACGTCGCGGTGGGCGACACGGCCAACTGGGACCTGCACTTGATAGCCGGGTCCGATGCCATCGACGTCGGAACGCCGCTCGGCTTCTCAGACGACATCGATGGTGATACCCGACCCATCGGTGGCGGGTGGGATATGGGCGCCGATGAAACCAACGCCGCCGCCGGTTCACCCGCCGTGACCTCGGCCACGGCGGAGATCTCGCCCAACGACGTCACGACGAGCTCCACCGGGGTCGAGTTCATCTACGCCATACTGCCCGTAATCGGCAGCGGCACCGGCGTCGACAGCATCGAGATCACGGTACCCAACAGTTTCGGCGACCCGACAGTGGACAGCGTCCGGGTCGACGGCACCGCGGTGACCTACAACAACTACACCTCGGGCAAGCTTATCGCCATCACCCTGGATACGAAGGTCACCGCCGACGACAGCATCCAGGTCTACTGTACCGCCGACGCGCCGACCCTGGCCGACGCCCTCGGCCAGGACTTCACCTCTACGGTCGACGACTCGGGTACCGGCGCGGCGGCCCAGGCGACGGCCGAAGGTAGCGCCGACGGCGACGCCGGCGACAACAACAGCTGGACCGTCACGACCACAGACAGCGGCGGCGGCGGTCCCACTCCGCCGGGCGGTATCTGTCCGGCTGTCGACACCGTAACCACCGGGTCGACCATCGGCACACAGATCAAGATCGAGCATCCCACAGCAGGTCCTGATCGACTGATGCTCGTCGGCGTTTCCATCAACAACGACGATTCCGCGGACACGGTGATATCCGTTACCTACAACGGCGTCGGTCTCTCACGCATCGGAGCGGTACAGAACGTCGATGACGCCCGGGTTGAGATCTGGCAGCTCGTCAACCCGCCGGCCGTGACCGACAGCGTCATAATCACTTTCGGCAAGGATCTTCTGCGAAGCGCCGTCGCCGGTGTGATCACGTTCACCGGCGCCGACCAGACTCCTATCGCCGACTTCTACGGCGACTTCGCCGACGGCGCGACCTCCAGCATCACCGTCAACTCCGCAGTCGGCGAGATGGTGTTCGCCCTCATGTCGGGTGAAACGACGGGCGTGCCGACCCTCCAGAACAGCCCGCCGGCGATCGAACGCTGGAACCTGGTCGAGGCGGGGGCCCCGCCCGAGGAGTACGGCGCGGCCGCCACCGACAGCGGAGCCGCCCCCAACGTCACCGTCAGCTGGACGCATGGCAACGACCATTGGGCGGCGGGCGGCGTCTCCATAGTGCCAGCAGCCGCCTGCCTCAACGCCGCGCCCAGCATCTCTTCGGCGGCGAACCAGACCTTCCAGGTCAGCGACCCGACGACCGCCGCCTCGACGATCACCATCGCCGAGGACGCTTCGTATCAGACGATCAGCGACACCGACGATCTGCGCATCCGCATCCCCTCGGGCCTCGACATGATCTGGGACACACTGCAGACCGCCATCGTGGTCAGCGGCAACGCCTCCTCGAAGGTCAGCACTACGGTCAGCTACGAGGACGCCGGTAAGACCGCGGTCATAAACGTCACTACGAGCTTCGCAGCGCTCGACACTATCACCGTCGACAGCCTCAAGTTCATGGACTTCGGCTCCGTCTCGGCAGCCGACAGCCTCGAGCTCGAGGTCAAGAACGATGGGCTCGTTTCCGCCGTCGATGACAAGACCAAGGAGATCACAGCCGGATCGGGTGCGACGCTGCTTGGTCGCTACTGGTTCAACGAGGCGCCTTCGGGCCAAACACCCGACACCGCCTACGATGACCAGGCGAGTCCGGTGAACATGACGATCACCTTCGATACGCCGGTCAACTGGACCGTACTCAACGAGCACCGCGGTCTGGGCTCGCCGACGCCGAGTCACACGGCCATCGCTTCAGGGGACGTGGCAGGCACCAAGTACACCACAAACCTGGATGGAGCCACGCAGGGCTCGTTCGTCACAGTCGCCGCCTGGGGATCGAGCGCCGAAACGCAGCGCATCGCCGGCTTCGATGAGAATGGAACCCGAATCGCCATGACCGAGGTCCGAGGCAACGGTGACTTCGAGTTCCGCATCCGTACGAACGTTGGCATCTACACCATCTACTGGGGTGGCGGCGCTTGGGCCGACAGCGCGCGCCGGGTCTTCCACGTCGTGTTCGACTCCAGCGAGCCGGTTCAGGAAGATCGCATCCGCCTCTACATGAACGGTAACCCACAGGGTGCGGGGACCTCGGGTGGCGGCACGTGGCCGGGCGTCGGCGAAACGCTAGACTTCGGCACTACGCCAACCCTCACCGCGATGAACCGAAGCAGCGACCTGGCCCGCGGGCTAAACGGCACAGTTCACTACTATGCCGCCTACGCCGGCGTACTCACCGACGCCGAGATCTCGACGGACGCCACGGCGCTTTCGGCCGACGACGACAACATCACGCCATCCGTCGCCGTCACACCCGATGGGCTCGGCGCACCGATCCTGCGGCAGGCGGGCACCGATTACAGCTACGAGTTCGTAATCGAAAACACCTCCAGCATACTGGACGACTACGACCTCCTGGCGAGCACCGATCCGGCCTCGTCGTTCGTCAGCGTCGACTCGATCACCTTCAACGGCCTGAGCTTCACCTCGCCGCCCGACAGCGCGCGACTCATCGGCCTGGCCCCCGGCGCCTCCGACACAGTCGCCGTCTGGTACACCGTGGCCAGCGACACCGACGGCAACGTCGACACGCTGTACCTTGCCGGCCGCTCGGTGACCGAGGCCGCGGCGACGGACAGCGGCTACGTCGAGATCTCGACGAGGCGCCCAGCGGTCAGGGCGTGGCACAGCTCATCGATTCCGAAGCGAGCCCGATCGACATGCCGCTCACCTACGTCGACTCGGTACCCTACTTCGACGGTGACAACGGCGGCTTTCGCCACCTGCGGTTCAACGGCCCGGACGCCACCGACACCGGCGGCGGACTGGTGGACGCTGGCGGCACCAAGATGGACCC
>JBDHHM010000227.1:0-7016 GCA_039589355.1 Gemmatimonadota bacterium
CTCCTGAGCGCCTCACTCCGGACACGCTTCCGGCAACCGAGCCCGCCTGGTCGCCCGATGGGAGGCGTATCGCCTTCAGCTCGAACGGCCGGCTCCTGACGATCACGCCTGACGGGGAAACCACTCGCCAGGTGACTTCCGGACCTGGCGACCACGCGCCTTCCTGGGTTCCGTCGGGCGCCGAGCTCTTCTTCCTCTCCGAGAGGTCCGGTAGCCCGCAAATCTGGTCGGTCGCCGCCGAGGGCGGTGAGCCCCGGCAACTCACCCACGATGAGGAGGTGTATCCCTATGCGCCGCGCTGGCTGCCCGGCCGCAACCAACTAATCTACAGCGAGGGCGGCGCGATTCGAACACTGGATCCGGCGGCGGGCTCGGGCGATACGATTACGTTTGTCGCGCGCCTGTCTCTGCCGCGCGAGGTCTATAAGCGCAAACCGCCGGAGCTCCACGGGCCGGGAGATCGTGTTCGGGCTCGAGGGATCTACCGGCCGGCGCCGTCCCCCGATGGATCTCGCATCGCCTTCTCCGCGCTCGGCGATCTCTGGCCGCGATCGCTTTCGTGTCCGACGAGCGCGGCGACTACCAGCTGCACCTCCTCGATCTGGAGAGCGGCGCGCGCCGGCAGGTCACCGACGTCTCGGGTCACGTTGCGAGTCCGCTCTGGCATCCGTCGGGCGACAGCATCGTCTACGTGCATCGCACATCACTGCACATCGTAGCGGCCGGCGGCGGGCCGAGTCGGCAGATCCCCCACGGGCGGGCGATCGACGTGCGGCCGCTGGGTTGGGCCGCCGACGGCGGCCCCGACGGATCCAGCCAGCTCTCGGTCGAGCACACGTGGAAACAGCTCGATTTCGCAGCGCTCTCTCCCGATGGGCAGATGCTGGCGTACGTCGATCGCGGCGAATGCTGGGTTCGCTCGCTTCACGCCGATTCGGCTGCGCGACGCATGGCGAGTCGGGCACCCTTTTTCCCGGCATGGACGGCGGATGGGGACCTGGTCTATGTCAGCGGCGGTGAGCTGAGGCGCATCGATGTAGCTACCGGTAGGGATGAGCGGCTGCCGCTCGATCTCTTCTATGAGGTCCCGCGCTCGAGCGGGACTGTGCTCATCCGCAACGGCCGGTTGCTCACTCCGGAACCGCGGGCGGGACTGTGGGACCTGCTCCTCGCGGACGGCCAGATTCGGTCGATCCGCCGAAGCGGAGCTGGAACGGCGACGGCCGACACGGTCCTCGATGTCGATGGCAGAACGGTCATCCCGGGCCTGATCGACGGCCATATGCACATGTCCCGGGGCGTATTCGCTCCAGAAGCGTTCCCGTACTGGGGTGTGACCTCGGTCGCAGGTGCCGGTGGGGAAGGTCACTGGATCGTCGAGCAGCAGGAGGCGATAGAGAGTGGGCGCCGAGCCGGCCCTCGCATCTTCCCGGCCGCCGGTTTTGTCGTCCCCAGCGCGATGAACGCGTTCCCGCAGATGCTGCGCGTCGACGCGCAGGAACAGCTCGATCGCCATCTCGATCACCTTCTGGGGCTGGGCGCCACTCAGGTCAAGCACTACAATCGGCGCGACCCCTTGGTCCTGTCCGCCGCGCTGCGCTCGGCGCACGAACGAGGCCTGCCTGTCATGTCGCACTACATGCCGGCGCACGCCGTCGCCGCGGGCCTCGACCGCAAAGAGCACGCGTTCCACGATGCGTGGAACGGGCAGGGGATGCGGTTCCGCCAGGACATCCTCGAGGTACTCAGAGAGGCCGGCATCACCGTCAGTGCGACGCTGCCCTTCGTGGGCACCCCACTGGACTCGACCGGGTCCGGTCGCATCCAACCCGACTTCAGCGACCCCGAGGTGTCGAGCTTTCTGGCGCCATCAGCGGTCCGTCTGTTGGATCGGCGGCATCAGAACCGGGCTGGGCAAGGTTGGCTATTGGACCTATTGCAGGTCATGCTCTCGAACGCTCCGACCGCACACGACGCCGGCGTCAGGGTCGTCGCCGGGACCGACTGGCAACCCGCGTACCTCGCCCTACACTGGGAACTGGCACTGCTGGTCGAGGCGGGCCTGTCGCCGCTCGAGGCCCTACGCGCGGCGACGGAGACTGCGGCTCTCACTCTGGGTGTGGACGGACGGCTCGGTGTGATCGAGGAAGGGGCTTTCGCCGACCTCGTCGTGCTCGATGCTGACCCGCTCGAGGATATCCGCAACACGCGGAAGATCTACGCCGTCATCAAGAACGGCGAACTGCTAGATCGGGCCAGGCTCTTGGCCGAGGCGCGGGTGAAGCACCAGTCTCAGTGAAGAAGGCGGACCTCCCGCCGACCGGGGGGGAAGACTTGTGGGCGCTGGTGGACGGGGGGCGGGACCCGTAACATCTGGCAGCATTGCCGTGTCGGGACGATCTCGGCGCGGTTCCACCTCGCGGAGGACGTCCTATGCTCAAGAGTTATCTGCGCCCCGGCCGACTCGCTGCGCTCGCCCTGACCACCGCGTGTCGCCGCTTCGGTTCGAGATCGTCTATCCCGCCGGCGTCGACGCGGGCCCGCTCGACGGCCGCGTGCTACTGGTGATCGCGAAGACGGACCGGTCCGAGCCGCGATTCCAAGTCGGTTGGGGACTCAACACCCAGCCGATCTTCGGCGTCGACGTCGAGGGGTTGCGACCCGGTGAGCCCGCGGTCATCGACGGGAGCGCACGCGGCTACCCCGTCGAGAGCATCGCCCAGATCCCCCCCGGCGACTACTACGTGCAGGCGGTGTTGAACGTGTATACCACGTTCCGGCGCGCCGACGGCCACACGATCAAGGCCCACATGGACGCGACGTCGAGCGCGTGCATATCGATCCCGCATCCGGAGAGACGCTGCGCATTACGCTGTCGCGCAAGATCCCACCCATCACCCCGCCCGAAGACACCAAATACGTCAAGCACATCAAGTTCCGCAGCGAGATCCTGAGCGAGTGGTGGGGGCACGACATCGACCTGGGCGCGATCGTCGTGTTGCCGGAAGGGTTCGATGAGCACCCCGACGCTCGCTACCCCGTTGCGTACATGCACGGCCACTTCCCACGCACGTTCCGCGGATTGCGCGAGACGCCGCCCGGCCCGGAGCTCGGAGCTCACGGGCAGGGGCCGCGCATCGGCCGACGCGCAGTACCGGTTCTTCGAAGACTGGCGGTCCGGCGCACTCGGTCGCTTCCTCATCGTCTTGATGCAGCATCCCACGCCCTACTACGACGACTCCTACGCCGTCAACTCAGAGAACAACGGCCCCTACGGCGATGCGCTGACGCAGGAGTTGATCCCGCGCGTCGAGCGGCAGTTCCGCGCCATCGGCGAACCGTGGGCGCGGACTCTCTACGGCGGCTCGACCGGCGGCTGGGAGAGCCTCGCCTGGCAGATCTATTATCCCGACATGTTCAATGGCGTCTGGGAGAACGCCTTCTACCCCAACTCGGACTGGATGCGGACACCGCTGCGGCCCCTGATGCGCGGGGTAGACGACCAGGTCTACATGACCATGGAGGGCCTCAGCCACCAGGAGGCCGTGCTCGGCTCGCGCGGCCGTTCCGGCGGCCAGTTGGACATCTTCATGGCCGTCTTCGGTCCGGTGGGTGAGGACGGGTATCCCAAGCTGCTGTACGACTTCGACCTGCGCCACATCCTGGAGCGCGATTGGGATAGGCTCGGCCCCGAGCTCGCCGGGAAGATCCATGTGTACATGGGTGACACGGACACCTTCTACCTCGAGGAAGCGGCGCGGCTCCTGGAGCAGTTCCTCGAGAGCACCACCGACCCTCACTACGACGGCTGGTTCGAATGGGGCGAGCGGCGGCCCCACTGCTACTCTGGCACGCCGGCCTTTCCCGGACAGAACTCTCACCAACGCGTGCTGCCGCTCATGCTCGAGCACATTCTCGAGACGGCACCGCCTGGGGCCGACACGCTGACTTGGAAGTACTAAAGGGGGGGAGGGACGATGCGGCCCTTCAGGCTCTCGGTTGCGACCTTCGCCGCGGTCGTTACGGCCGCCTGTGCGCCGGCTGGGGCCGGGCCCGCCGAGCCGGGACCGACGACACCTGCTGGTGCGTTGCGGTTCGAGCTCGAGGAGATCTTCGCCGACCCCGCGTTCCGGAACGCCCACTGGGGTGTGATGGTGCAGTCGCTGGAGACCGGCGAGGTCCTCTACCGGCGGGATGCCGAGAAGCTGTTCATGCCCGCCTCGAACAACAAGCTGCTGACCGCGGCGGTGGCGCTGGCTCGCCTGGGTAGCGACTACCGCTTCCACACACAGGTCGCCTCGAGCGGGTCGATCGGCGAAGATGGGACGCTGCAGGGCGATCTCGTGGTGGTGGGCGGCGGCGACCCGGCGATCTCTGAGCGCTTCTACGACGACGACCCGACGGCGCCCTTCCGCGACTGGGCCGACTCGCTGAAGGCGCTGGGCGTCACCCGGATCACCGGCGACATCATCGGCGACGATAACCTGTACGACGACGTCCACCTGGGGCCCGGCTGGTCGTGGGATTACCTCGACGATTACTACGCGGCCGAGATCGGAGCGCTGCTCTACAACGAAGGCGTCGTTACCTACAAGATCATGCCCGGCGACTCGGCCGGCGCGCCGGCCGATGTGATCACCCTGCCGCCGACGGACTACCTGAGCGTCGACTACGACATCGTGACAGTGTCCGACAGCTCGCTCCACTTCCCAGAGCGCGGGCCGCTGCCCGGCACCGTCGTGCGGAGCGAGCGGAGCCCCTTCTCCAACGACGCGCGGATCTGGGGCACGATCTGGGTCGGACGCGACACGGTCAGCCGTTACATCGCGGCCCACGACCCCACGATGTTTTTCGTCACCGTTATGAAGGAAATTCTCGAGGACGAGGGGATAGAGGTCGCCGGCCGACCGGTCGATATCGATAGCCTGCCGCCCGATTCACCGGGCGATTCGCTCGCCGCCCTATTCGTTCACGAGTCGCCGCCGCTGGGCGAGATCATGATCCCCTTCCTCAAGCGCAGCCAGAACCAGATCGGCGAGATGCTGCTGCGTCATGTCGGCGCCGCCGACGCGGACACCGGCAGCGTCAGGGCGGGGCGCCGCGCCGTCGAAGAGACGCTGGCCGGCTGGGGGATCACCGAGTCGTCCTATATATATGTCGACGGCTCAGGGCTCTCCCGCTACAACTACCTCAGCCCCGATGCGATCGTCCGGCTGCTGCGTGTCATGTACCGGCGGCCCGAGTTCGATGCCTTCTACGAGGCGCTGCCCATCGCTGGCGTCGACGGCACCTTGGAGTCGCGGATGAAGGGGACACGCGCCGATGACAACGCCCGGGCCAAGACCGGCTACATCTCGAACTCGCGGGCGCTCTCCGGCTACTTGACGACGCTGGATGGGGAGGTGCTGGCGTTCAGCATGATCGCCAACAACTTCGACGAATCGATCGACGCTGCGGAATATCTACAGGATCTGGCTGTGGAACGGCTGGCGAACTTCACCCGGCGCTGACGGCCGGCCACCGGCGCACCGGCCACCGGCCACCGGCCACCGGCTTTACTCCAGCTTCTCCAGCCTATCCAGCTCCCGCTCGTACTCGTCCATCGAGAGGCGCCCCTCGATGAACTTCTGCTGCAGGATCTCTAACTGCGTCGGGGCCTTCTCCTGCCTGGCCGCCGGTTCCAGCTTACGCTCCTCGTCACGCCGATGCATCGCGGGCCTGATCAGACGATCGCGCTCGCGGCTTCCTCTGTCGAGTCCCCGCACGCGGCTCTCCAGCTTCGAGAGACGGTCGTCCTGCAGCTGCTCCTCTTCCTCGGGGCCACAGCAACCACCGAGCATGCGGTGGCGCTTCTTGTGCCTGCGCGCGCCCCATCCGATCAGCCTGCCGCAGCCGACGAAGATGACGAAGAACAGGATCCAGAATCCAATACCGATTTCCATCGTGCTGCCTCCGCGCGCTAGGCGTCGCTCGTCGCCGCGCCCGGTTTGATTTCCTCGATCTCACGAGCCGCCCGGTCCAGGATCTCCTTCACCCGCTCCAACTCCTCCGGGTGCTCGGCCCAGCGGACACCTCGCTCAAATGTAACCTGAGCCAGCTTGCGGAACGAGCCGGAGAGATCGCGCATCTCGCTGCGGAAGAAGCGATCGGTGAAACTGCTGATCCGATCGAGGATGTCGTCCACCAGATCGCCGTTCTCCTCCAGGAACGCCCGGCCCTCCTCGGTGATGCTGTAGACCTTCTTGCCATCCTTCTCCTCGCAGGACACGTGCCCCTGGTCCTCCAGCATCTGCAGCGTCGGGTAGACCGACCCGGCGCTGGCCGAGTAGCAGCCGCACGACTCCTCCTCCAGGGCCCGCATCACCTCGTAGCCGTGCATCGGCTTCTTGGACAGCAGCTTGAGGATCATGTACTTCAGGTCGCCGCGATCGAAGACGCGGAACCCCAGGCCGCGCCGGCCGGCGCCGAACGCGAAGCCCATCGGCCCGCAGAAGGCGGCAAAGCCGCCCAACCCTTGGTCACGTGAACGTCTGGACATCAGATACACCCCTAAACCTTGGTAATACTCAGGTCCCAAGCCGGTTTTCCCGGCCTCGGCCGATACTACGCGATATATCGGCCCGACATATCGATAGGATATATCTAGCGATATATCGTTTAGACGTCAAGGCGAAGATTTGCCTTGCCTTTTCTGCTCTGCCAGTGTGATAGTAGGTCCCTGGTGGAGACTCACACCGCGCGAATGACGCACGGTGTAACGGCGCCTTCAATGCGAATCCGGGCGCCGCGACTTTTCATAACATGAGGTATCACAATGTGTTATGGCGATGGCTCTTGGAAGAAACCTTGACTCGAAACGGCTGCGACGCTAGCATCCACCTCCAACAAGCCCACATCTACTGAGCCCCAACTTAGGAGGTCCCAATGAAGCGAGTCCTCGTGCTCGCGGCAGCTATCGGCATGCTGCTGCCAGGCAGTTCGTACGCTCAAGACGAGGCGATCGAGAGCGCGATGAG
>JBDHHM010000228.1:0-3261 GCA_039589355.1 Gemmatimonadota bacterium
TCAGCGAGGCGTTCGAGGAATGGGACCTGCCGGTTCCGGAGGCGCTCCCCTACGTCGTACGGGTGGACCAGTCGAATGGACGGGTCTGGATCGGAACCGGGCACGGCGACTTCATCGCCAGCTTCGACCCGGTCGAGGAATCGTTCACCGTCTATCCGCTTCCCACCCGGGGCGCGCTCATACGCCACATCGACATCGACGAAGGCCGTGGAGAAGTCTGGGCCGCGTACGGAGCCTCGCCCGGCATTCCGTCCAAGGTGGCACGGCTGCGCCCGTAGTCGATGTACGAGGTGATCGTCGACGATCGGCGTCCGGCGCTCGCCGGCGCTGGTGGCAAACCATCGAGTTCCTCCTATCTTTGAGAGTTCCGCGATCCGCCCAAGAGAGATGAGGAGCATGACCGACAGGCCGAAGCGATACCAGATCCTCTTGGCCGAGCTCAAGCGCCGGCAGGTGTTCAAGGTCGCCGCCGTCTACGGTGCCGTGGCTTTCGGCGTGATGCAGGCGGCCGACATAGCATTCCCGCGCTTCGGGCTGCCGGATTGGACGGTCACGTTCGTCGTCGCGCTGCTTGCGATCGGCCTGCCCATCGCCGTGGTGCTGGCCTGGGCGCTCGAGATGACCCCGGAGGGCGTGAAGAAGACCGACCCGGCAGCATCAGGTGAGCTGGAGGCGATCGTCGCCCAGCCGGTGGGACGGCGTTGGCCCGCCGGGCTGTTCGCGCTTGCCGGCGTCGTGCTGTTGGGGCTGGGCGGCTGGTGGGTCTACCGCGACGCGGGGACGGCCGGCGAAGACGCCGCCCGCCCGATGCTCTCGAGGTCAATCGCCGTGCTCCCCTTCGACAACATGAGCGGCGATCCGGAGAACGAATACTTCAGCGACGGCATCACCGACGACATCATCACACACCTGTCGAAGCTGGCGGACCTCAAGGTCATCTCGCGCACATCGGTGATGCGCTTCAAGGAGAGCGAAAAGAGCCTGCAAGAGATCGCGGGAGAGCTGGGCGTCGCGACGATCCTCGAAGGCGGTGTCCAGCGTTCCGGTGACCGCGTGCGCATCAACGCTCAGCTGATCGATGCCGCCACCGACGAGCATCTCTGGGCTGAACAGTACAACCGCGAATTGACCGACGTATTCGAGATCCAGACCGATGTGGCGCTTCAGATCGCGGGCGCGTTGCAGGCACAACTCTCTCCCGAAGAGCGAGGGCGCGTCGAGAGGAGACCGACGGAGAATCTGGAGGCCTACAACCTGTACCTTCAGGGACGCTACTTCTGGAACAAACGGACGCCGGAGGGGCTGCGGGCTGCCATCGATTACTTCGGGCAAGCGCTGGAGATCGACCCTGAGTACGCGCTGGCATGGGTCGGCCTGGCCGATTCTTACTCCATAATGGGCAACTGGGGATACCTCTCGCCACAGGAGACGCACGACAACGCGAAGTCTGCAGCACTCAAGGCGCTGGAGATTGATGAGACGCTCGGCGAGGCACACATCGCTCTCGCCCAGATTCTCGAGGGTTACGAGTGGGATATGGAAGGAGCCCAGGCGGAGTACCTGCGCGGGCTCGCCCTCAGCCCTGGGTACGCCACGGGCCATCACTGGTACGGCAGCCAGCTCGCCTACCTGGGGCGGTACGATGAAGGCATTCAAGAGATCGAGCGAGCCGTCGAGCTCGATCCGTTCTCTCTCATCATCAACCAGAGCCTGGGCTCGGCCCTTCGATTGGGCGGGGAACACGAACGCGCGATACGGCAACTGCAAAAGGCGCAACAGCTCGAACCGAACTTCGCTGGGCCATACCAAGAATTGGGCTACACCTACCTAGACATGGGCGCGTTCGAGGAGGCCATCGGCGCCTACCAGAGTGCGCTGGATCTCTCGAAAAAGCTCATCGGGATCGGCGAGCTCGGACACATCTATGGCGCGATGGGCAGGACGGAAGAGGCCCTCGGGATGCTTCGGGAATTGGAAGGGCAAGCGAAGACGCGATACGTGTCGCCGATCGAGTTCGCCATCATCCACGCCGGACTGGGTGAGAACGACGCGGCCTTCGAATGGATCGAGCGCGCCCTGGAGGAGGGCGACGCCACTCTAGTCTGGCGCGTTGGCACGCCGGGCTTCAAAGAGCTCCGCGCGGATCCAAGGTTCACCCAGTTGTTGAGAAGGTTGGAGCTGCGCAGGAACTAAAAACACCGTCCGGAAGTAGCCTGACAGCCATGCGGATGCGCTTGAGCGAACCTTAACACGCTACGGTAGCACCAGCGCGGAGGATCGGTCGATGCAACGAGTTCGTAAGACTGTCGCCATTGCAGCGCTTGGCCTGATCGCTATGTGCGCGCTCGCTCCCCAAGGGTCGGCGCAGCAGGCGAAGCTCGAGAGCGAGATCCCGCGGCTCATGCAGGCGGCTGAGATACCCGGGCTTAGCGTCGCTGTGATCGCGTCCGGCGAACCGGCCTGGTGGAAGGGATTTGGAGTCAAGAACGTCGAGACGGGAGAGCCGGTCGACGAGTTCACCATCTTCGAGGCGGCGTCGTTGAGTAAGCCGGTCGTCGCCTACGCGGTGCTGCGTATGGCCAGCCGCGGCGAGTTCGATCTCGATGAGCCTCTCTGGAACACGCTGGTCTACGAACGGCTGGAGCACGACGAGCGCGGTAGAGAGCTGACGGCGCGGATGGCCCTGACTCATACCACCGGTCTGCCCAATTGGGGTAGCACGCCGCTCGAGTTCAATCGTGACCCGGGCGATTCGTGGGGCTACTCGGGTGAGGGGTTCGTGTACCTGCAGCGGACGCTCGAGAAGAAGACCGGCCTAGCGCTGAACGAGATCGTCGCTCGCGAGGTGTTCGAACCGCTAGGCATGCACAGCAGCAGCTTCGTCTGGACCGACGCCTACGATTCGCTCTCCGCGACACCGCACGACTTGCTGGCGCAGGCGACCCGGAAAGGCAGGCCGGACGATGCGAACGGTGCTGCCAGCCTGCACACGACGGCTCGCGAGTATGCGCTGTTCGTCGCCGCGGTCCTGCGCGGCGAAGGCCTGTCGCCCGAACTGGCGGCGGCGATGATCGCGCCTCAGGTGCCGGCCGGTGAACGAGGTGATGAGGCAGCCCGGGAGCACGTCTATTGGGGCCTGGGCATCGGCATTCAGGAAGGCACGCGGGGCCGCGCCGTCTGGCATTGGGGTGACAACGGCAACTTCCGCTGCTACGTCATCGCCTATCCGGAGGACGGTCGCGGCATCGCCTATTTCACCAA
>JBDHHM010000229.1:0-3737 GCA_039589355.1 Gemmatimonadota bacterium
GCGGCGCCACGAGCGTGCCCTGGAGAAGCGGGTCGACCTCAGGCCGGGCCAGCCGTTCTGGACACTCTTCCGTGCGCGACCGGAAAAGTGGTCGCTCAGGGTAGCGTGGCGCGACATCGCGCCCGAGCCCGGAGCGGTTGTGGTGCCGCCACGCGTTCCATTCCTCGACGGCGCCGCCCCGCTCATCAGCCTCAATACCGTTTATCAGATACCAGCCGCGTCGGATGAGGATGCGCACTTCTTGGCCGCCGTTCTCAATTCGACCGTCGCCCGCGCCTACCTGAAAGCGATCGCTGAGCGGGCAACCGGAGGTTACTTCCGCTTCCTCGGTTGGACGGTCGCTCTCCTACCTCTTCCCGAAGAGCCCGACGCGGCTGCACGCATGGATTGCATCGAATTGAGCCGACACGCACACGCCGCCGGGGGATTGGACCCCGGTGAACGTCGAAGGCTGGACGAGCTCGTGGCGCGCCAGTACGGGCTCGGGGCCCGCAGGCTGGACACACTCCGTTCTCGGGGCCCGCAGGCTGGACACACTCCGTTCCTTCGACGCCAGGCTCTCCAACAGGAGCGACGCATGAGCACCTCGAATTGGCCCGAACCCATCGCCGCTGCGTCGGACGAAGCGGCGGTCGCCATCGTACGCGGGCTCTGGGCACGGGCGGCTCGCGTCGATGTGGCGATCGCCGATTCGCAGCGCCTGCTCGAGCTACTCGGCGATGCCAGCGCCGGTGGGCCGAGCGCGGTGAACATCGTCACACGAGCCCTTCCCTTCGCCGGACGACCGAACCGCTGGCGCTGGACGATCATCGGCGAGGCTCCATCTCCCGAGTTCCTGCTCTTCTACGGCAGCGGCAGCGCGTTCCCCGAGAGCGCGCTCATCTTCACCGGCGATTCGACCGACGGCTGGCTGACGTTCCACCGGCGCCCCATCGTCCTGCACCGGCTACGCCAGCGCTTCGAGCTCTTATCGATCCCGCGCGGGCTGCGCGTCGTCATCCCAACCTCATCGATTCGCGAGGAGGCCGGCCGGGCCCGGTCCGGAGCAGCACAGACTTCACCCGACCGGGAGGTCGAGCTCGTCGCGGCGACCGAGCTTTACCGCCTGGTGCTCGCCGCGCACTTCAGCGGAGCGGGAAGGGACGCGGCGCGCCGGCCCGATTCGGCGCCTGCGCTGGCGGCTCATCAGGAGCGGGCGTACGAGCGCGCCTGCGCTATTCTCGATCGCTACGGCGGCGTGATCGTCGCCGACGCCGTCGGACTCGGTAAGACCTACATCGGCCTGCGACTGCTGGAGCGGACGCTCGAGGCCGGCGGACGCGGGCTGGTCATCGTGCCGGCAGCACTCAGGGACCAGTGGATGCGGGAGCTTCGCTACCTCGGAGCGAGCAGCGAGCGGTCGGCCGGCGTTCAGGACGCGGCGCGAACCGGTACAGACGACAACCTTGACCTCTGGGTCAGGGAGGGCGGCCACGGCGCTATCGATCTGCTCTCGATGGAGTCATTGGGCCGGGGCGGTTTCGACCCAGTCGCGCTTCGCGGCGCCGATCTCGTGCTGGTCGACGAGGCGCACAACTTCAGAAACCCCGCGACCCGCCGCTATCGGAACCTCGCCGATCTGCTCCGCCACACGAAGGTCGCCTTACTCACCGCAACGCCCATCAACAACACGATCCTCGACCTTCAGCATCTGATCGACCTGTTCGCCGCACCCGGCGCCTTCAGGCACCTGGGCATCGCCGACTACCGGGAGGAATTCCGTCGCGCGGCGGCAGGCGACGGTGATCTTCGCACCGTCATCTCCGCCTGCGTCCTGCGTCGCACGCGCCGCTTCCTCAGAGCGCACTACGGCCGGGTACACGTCAGCGACTCGCGCAGCGACGAGGAGATCGAGCTGCGCTTCCCAAAGCGCCTACCGCCCGTGCCCGTTGAGTACGACCTCGCCGGCACCTACGGCGATCTGCTGACGGGGCTGGAGGGCTGGCTCGAGGACATGCACTTCCCTGCCATCGAGCCGGATGAGAACGACGCCGGGGCCGCCGATACCATCGCCGGTCCCGGCGAGCTTCTCAAGATCATCATGCTCAAGCGGCTCGAGTCGAGCACCGAGGCTCTCCGTTGCACCGTCGTCCAGCAACTCGCCTGGTGCAATACGGCGCTACGCGCCATCGACGCCGGACGCGTTTTGACGAGACCCGACTACCGGGCCAGCTTCCAAGGACCCGCCGATGATCCGGGCAGCCAGCTAGCCTTCTTCGAGCTCATGCTACCCGCTTCGTCCCTCGAGCCCCGGCGGGTCGCGACGCTTCGTAGCTCGCTCGAGCACGATGCGAACACGCTAGCCCGCATCCACGACGCTCTCGCCGCGGTCGGGCCGGGCGGCGACCGTAAGCTCTGCAAACTGATCGAGCTACTCGACGGACCACTCGCCGGCCGCAAGACCCTCCTCTTCACCGAGTTCCGCGACACGGCACGCTATCTCCATCACCAGCTGCGAGTGCGACCTCACATCGCCCAGATCGACAGCGCAGGCGCGCGCTTGGGGATGGAGCGTGCCGGGCGCAGCGAGGTGATCGGCCGATTCGCTCCACGCTCCAACGATCTGCCCGAGCCACCGGAGCGCGAGCGCGTCGAGCTGCTGATCGCCACAGATGTACTCAGCGAGGGACTCAACCTACAGGACGCCTCGGTGGTCGTGAGCTACGACCTGCCCTGGAACCCGGTGCGCTTGATGCAGCGGGTCGGCCGCGTCGACCGTCTGGGCGCGCAGTCCGAGCACGTCGAGCTGCATCACTTCGTGCCGGCCCACGATCTCGATCGCCTGTTGGGTCTCATGACACGGTTGCAGGGAAAGGTCACGACGATATCGGCGACGCTCGGCCTCGATCATCCCGTGCTGGCGATGCCCGGCGATCGGCAGCGCGCCCTCGATCAGATCCGCATCCTCGCCCGCGATTCGGAGGGCTACGACCACGTCGAGGGAGAGGTGGAAGGGCCACTCGACCCCGAGGAGCAGGCCTACCTCGACTACATCGCCGAGGCGAACGGCGGACGAGCGACGAAGGAGGCGGGGCCGGCCGCATCGGCTGTGGCCGTCGACGATAGGGGGACGCCGCGAGCCGTCGCCTACTGGCGTGTGGGCTCTGGAGGGCAGTCTCGTGGGCTCTGGCTGATATGCGATGTCGAGACCGGCTGTGTGGCCGAGGACCAGGTCGCCGCGCTCGAGCTGTTCCGAGACGCTCGAGCCCGAAGACGACGCAAGCCGCCGGAACACTTGTTGGCCAGTGCGCGGCGCACCTGCGCCCGTTACGCCCACGGTCTCGTCGCGCGCCTGGAGGCCGCCCGTATCGCCGGCGACGCGCTGAGTCCGAGCTTGCCGCAGTGCCGCATCGCCGCATGGCTGAGTCGAAGCTTCCAGGCCACCGCCCACCGACTGACGTCCGAGGAGAAAGCTAACATCGACGACCTGCTCGACCGCCTGGGGCATCGCTTCACCATCGGCGGCGAGCGCTCGCTCGCCGCGGCGGCGGCCGAGCTACCGGCCCACCCCACTCCCAGTTTCCTATCACGCCTCGACCGTCTGTTGCTGACTCTCAGTTCCGACCGGGCAGGGTCACGGGGAACCGACGAGGTGGCCACACTGCTGCTGTTGCCGCGGCACTAGCCGCAGCTGCCCTGCCCAGTGGATGGCCGCTTGTCCCGTCCCCCGTTCTGAGTTCAATTGGAGCCGAGCCTCG